>JALYWZ010000650.1 GCA_030852505.1 Myxococcota bacterium
GTCGCCAGGCGTGCGGCGAGTCCTCGAGCGTCTCGCTCTGCTCCCCGGACCGAATGCGACGGCGCTATCCGGCGCGGCACCCGAGCCGGCTCCGCCGTCCTCCAAACCTGCCGCAGCGCCGATCTCGCTGGGTGCGGCGCCCGTGGTGGCGGCCCCGCCTTGCGTCGCTCAGCCGGCGGAGCCAGCGAAAGCATCCGAAACCCGGCCGGCTGCGGAGCCCACGGTGAAGACGGTGTCCTTGAACGCGCTGCCGTTGCTCGGCAGGGCCTCGAGCGCCAAGTCGACCGAGCGCTCCGAGCCCGCCGAACGCTCCGAGCCCGCCGAGCGTGCAGAGCCCGCGCCGACGCGTTCACGGAAAGCCGCTCCCGCCAAGGCAGACACCGACGACGAGGCCGAGGCGGCGCCCACGCGACGGAAGAAGAAGAAGGCGCGTGCCGAGCGCGTCGAACGCGAAGAGTCGGAGGAGCCCGCGGAAAAGCCGGTCGCCAAGGCCAAGAAGGAGAAGAAGGCCAAGGCCTCGGCGCTTCCGCCGCCGCCGACCGACGGCAACCCGTTGAAAGCCGCGATGTGGAGCACGGTCGCGTCCGACACCAAGAAGCTCGCCGCTCGCAAGCAGCGCGACTAGAGCGACTAACGCTTGGGAGTTTGCCGGGAGGGGCGGCGCGTGCCGCCCCTGTGACTACTGCCGGCGCGCTGCCAGCTGACCGCAGGCGGCCGCCACGTCCGAGCCGCCGCTGTAGCGCTTGTGCGTGAACGTGCCCGCGGCGTGCATCACTCGGCGAAAGCCTTCTTCCGCCTCGTCGCTGCTCCGGCGGAAGGGATCTGCCGCGTCGTCGGCGATGCGGTTGTAGGGAATGACGCTGATGCGCGGGTGGCGGCCCGTGTCGTCACGAAAGCGCTGCGCGAGAGCGGCGAGCGCGCGGGCCTCGGGCTCCCCGTCGTTGACACCGGCGAGCAAGGTGACCGCCCACAGCGGCTGGAGCCCGGTGATCCGCGCGTGCTCGACACAGGCTCGGTACACCTCTTCCATCGGGTGCGCGCCGTCGATCGGCATCAGGCTGCGGCGGGCGCCCGGCACAGCGGTCCCGATCGACCACCCGAGCCGCACCTTCGGCAACTCCGCCGCGAGACGGCGGATCCCGTCGGGTAGTCCGGAGGTGCAGATCGTCACGTTCCGCGCGTCGATCGCGCCGGCGCTGGGATCGGTCAACACGCGGACGGCGTTGAACACCCGGTCGGCGTTCGAGAGCGGCTCTCCCATCCCCTGAAAGACGATCCCGTGGATGCGCTGCCCCGCGGCCCGATCCAGCGAGCGGCGCACGATCTGCACCTGCTCGACGATCTCCCAGGTCTCGAGGTTACGACCGAGCCCCAGGCGCCCGGTCGCGCAAAACGCACAAGCCAGCGCGCACCCGACCTGCGAGCTCACGCACACCGTGAACCGCCCGGCCTTCTCGAGCGGGATGCGCACGGTCTCGATCCGTCGCTCGTCCGGCGTCTCGAGCACGAATTTCACGAACGGATCGAGCGCGCTGCGCGCGGTGTCGACCAGCGTCAGCGCCGGTACGTGCCCCGCCTCCACCACCGCGATCCGCTGGGCACGACGGAGCCCCGAGCTCGGCGCCGACACGTCTTCACCGCGGTGCACGAGGGACACGACGCGCCGGGCCTCGCCCGCCTCGAGGCCGGGGAAAAGACGCATCAGCTCGGCGGGCGTGACGCCCTGGAGCGCGATGCGGGAACCGACCGGCAAGCTCACGGCGCGCCGTTTAGCACCGCTTCTAGCGGCGAGCGAAGCTCGAGCGCCCGTCCAGGGGTTGGCCCGCGGCTCCGTGAGACCAGTACGCCGGCGACGCCCACCCAACTCGGACACACGCGCGACCCTCGAGAACTCCGCGTGAATCCGGCTCGCCTTGCTCGAAACGAGACGGGGAGCTAAGCTGACCGTCTTCGCTAACCGTCTGTCTGCTCCTCGCCTACGAAGCGATCGCGGAAGGTCGTTTTTCGGGGCAGCGGCTGTGCAGTGCAGACGTTGGGTTTCATCCGTCCCGGGTCGCGACACACGGGTTCCGAGAAAAAAATCAGCGCTCGACGGCGGGCGCGTGTCGCGTGGAAAGAACGACGAGAATGAGCAATCGACTTTACGTAGGAAATCTGGCCTTCCACACCACCGAAGGCACGCTTCAGCAGACCTTCTCGAGCTTCGGCACCGTCATGGAAGCCAAGCTCGTGATCGATCGCGAGAGCGGCCGCTCGCGCGGCTTCGGCTTCGTGTCGATGTCCACCAGCGACGAGGCCAACGCGGCGATCCAGGAGCTCAACGGCGCCGATCTCGACGGCCGCTCCTTGAAGGTGAACATTGCCGAAGAGCGTCGCCCGTCGGGTGGCGGCGGCCAGCGTGGCGGAGGCGGTGGTGATCGCGGCCGCGGCCGCGGTGGCGATCGCTGGTAGTCAACCCGACTGCACGGGCTTCGGTCTCCGAATTTTTCGGAGCCGGAGCCCGCAGTCTCCGCGACTGTGTCGCGAGAAAGGGCATACATGGCAGGACACCCCAGTGTGAAGAAGCGACAGAAAGAAATGCTCCGCAAGGAGCGTCAAGCCGAGAAGCTCGTGAAGCGCGACGAGCGCCGGCTCCGGCGCAACGACCCGTCGCAGCCGCTCGAAGCAGGCGCCACGGACGCCTGGCCCTTCGATGCCTCCGGAGCGCCGATCGAGCCCGCAGCGCCTCGCGAAGCGCCGCCGCTGCTCGAGGGCAACATCAAGCGCCTCACCGACAAGGGATTCGGTTTCATCGAGACCGACTCGGGCAACGACTTGTTCTTCCATTCGAGCGTGGTTCAGGGAGCGGTCTTCGAGCAGCTCCAGGTCGGACAGCGCGTCGAGTTCGCCGAAGGACAGGGCCCCAAGGGGCCGCGTGCGGAGGCCGTGCGGCCCGTCGTGATGGAGAACACACCATGAGCCGAAAACCGATCGAGACCGACGCGCTCAAGATCGCAAACCAGTACCGGCGTCGCCCGCACGGCATGGTCTGCGAGCTCAGAAGCGGCGGCGAAAAGCTGGCCGTGCACGTCTTTCAACCAGACGCCTCGGCGTCAACCGACTGGTTCGTCGAGGCGCACTGCGGCTCGGGAGCGGACGAGGTGATCGTCGGCAAGGCCGCCGCGAGCCGCGCCGAAGCGCTGCGCGACGTGGGCGCCGAGTGGATCGCAGAGCGGCACCGTCCGAGCTTCGACTGGGAAGCCGTCGGCCAGCTGCTGACGTCCGTGCGCATCGTCTGAAGCGGCCGCGCTGATCGCAGCACGACATCGTCGGATCACGAGATTTACCGTGACCCGACGTGTCGCGCACAGCACACCGTCGCAGTTTGAAATCGAAGCCTCGCGACGGTAGCCGTGAAGACGGTGACGTCCGGTGCTGCTCCGCGATAGCGTCTCGATCCGACTGGGGCTTCGGCAGGTAAAGCTCGTTCGCCACGGGCTCGGGCAGCGCCTGAGCACGGAGCAAGAGCGAGCGAACCTCGAGGTCGCGTTCGAGCTCGCCGGCTCGTGGGACTGGCTCGACGCGCGGGATGGCGCCGACCTGATCGCGCTGCTCGGCAGCGCTGCCAGCGAAGAGAGTGCGCTCGCGCCGTCCGGGCGCTCGCAGCGCCTGCTCGGCGAACGTCTGCGAGACGAGCTCGAGCGCGCCCTGCGACGCGGCGAAGTGCTGGCAGAAGAGCCGCCGCGACCCCCGCCGCCAACCGCGCACGAGGAACCTCCGCCTGAGCTGCCGCC
>JALYWZ010000651.1 GCA_030852505.1 Myxococcota bacterium
GCCCCACCTCGATCGCGCAGTTCGAGAAGATCCTGCTCTCCGCGAAGACCGTGCTCTGGAACGGCCCCGTCGGCGTGTTCGAGATCGACGCGACCGCCAAGGGCACGATGGCCGTCGCCGAGTTGCTCGCAAAGGCCACCGCGGCCGGCGCCACGACCGTGATCGGCGGCGGCGACTCCGCTTCCGCCGTGAAGAAGGCGGGCGTCAGCAGCAAGGTCAGCCACGTCTCCACCGGCGGCGGCGCCTCCCTCGAATACCTCGAAGGCAAGGCCCTCCCCGGCGTCGAAGCTCTGTCCTCGAGGTAACCCCTTCGCTCCTCGCTGCTACGTCGCGGTGAGTTTTCCGGGCAACAAGAAGACTGGAAGCGAAGAAGGTCGGAAAGGTTTGTTGGGGGGCGGGGCTTCAGCGTCGTCGGTGCTGAAGCCTTGCGGCCGCAAGTGCTCGGCGGAGCACGAGGTGGCTAGCTCACCCAACAAAAAATCCCTTCCCGATCTTCAACCCTTCCCAATCTTCTTGTTGCATCCCTCTCGCTACGCCGAACAGTGGCTTTACTGAACGGCGAGGAGCTCCCCGCTGCGCCGCAGAACGAAGTCTACGGGGGTGGCGAGGGCGGCGCGGGCGCGGCCTGCGGCTTTGGCTCGGTAGAGGGCGGCGTCGGCTGCGCGGACCAGGCCTTCTGCGGTGGTTTCGCCGGTCTGCTCGGTGGAGGCGACGCCTAGGCTGATCGTCACGGGGACGGGTCCGTTCGGTGTCGCGAGCGGCGTTTGCGAGAGCGCCGCACCGATCCGCTGCGCGACGGTGTAACCCACGGCAGTGGTGCACTCGGGCAACACGCACAGAAACTCTTCGCCGCCGATGCGCCCGAGCGAGTCGTAGGCGCGCACGCAGCTCTTGATCCGGCTCGCCGCTTCTCTCAGCACCGCGTCGCCCGCGGCGTGGCCGAAGGTGTCGTTCACGGCCTTGAAGTGGTCGAGGTCGCCCATCATCACGGCTACCGGATTTCCGCTGCGGCCGGCGCGCAACAACTCGCGGTCGAGCTGATCCAACACCGCGCGTCGATTGAGCAGGCCGGTGAGGCCGTCGTGCATGGCCTCGTAACGGAGCTTCTCGCGCGCGGCGACCAACTCCTCCTGGAGCTCCACCACGCGCCGCCCGGCTCGGAGCCGCACCTTGAGCTCGAGCGGGTTGCACGGCTTGACCAGGTAGTCGTCGGCGCCCGCATCGAGCCCATCGACGATGTCCGTCTTGTTGTCGCGAGCCGTGAGCAGCACGACGTAGATGTAGGGCTCGCTCTGACCGGCGCGGATATGTCGGCAGACCTCGACGCCGTCGACCTTGGGCATCACCCAGTCCAGCAACGCCAGGCGGATTTCCGGGTCATTTTTCAGGGCTTCGAGCGCGGCTTCGCCGTCCTTGACCGAGACGACCGTGTAACCCCACCCCGTCAGCCAATGCTGAAGCATCGTGCGTGCGATCGGTTCGTCGTCGGCCAGCAGGATCTTCATGGGCGGATCGAGGCCTCGCCGGAGCGACGGCCTCGTTCTCAATACGGTCTTCAGAGTCCCGACTTAAGGCATTCCCGGTCGCCCGGCCAACGGACAGCTCGCGCCGGGGCGTTCCGTTGTAGGCTTCGGACCCCGTGGTTCGCTCGATCCGCGCGCTCGCTCTGTTCTGGACGGTCTTCCTGTCCTACGGCTTCGAGTGGCTGTTGTCGCGAGTGCTCTCGGCGGAGCGCGTTGCGCGACGAACGGAGCGCACACACCGGCGCAACGCCCGGCGACTGATGCACGGCTTCTCGTCGCTCGGCGGCGTGTTCATCAAGGTCGGGCAAGTGCTGAGCGTGATGGGCACGTTCTTGCCCACGGCATACGCGGAAGAGCTCGAGAAGCTCCAAGATCGCGTGCCGCCTCGACCGTTCTCCGAGATCGAAGGGCGATTGATCGAGGCGTTCGGCGCGGACGCGCGCTCGAGGTTCGGCTCTTTCTCGGAGCAGCCGATCGCCGCGGCGTCGCTCGCGCAGGTGCACCGCGCGACCACGCCCGAAGGCCGTGAAGTCGCGGTGAAGGTGCTGTATCCGAAGATCGACCTGTTGATCCGCCGCGACCTGCGCGTGCTGCGCTGGATCCTGCCGATCTTGAATTGGCTCGTGCCGGTGTCGCACGCGGAGCGCAACCTCGATCAGCTCGAGGCGATGCTGGCGCGCGAGACCGACTACGCCCACGAGCGGCGCAACATCGAGCGCGTGCGCGCGATCTTCGCTCAGCGCAGCGACGTCGTGGTGCCGCAGATCGTCCCCGAGCTCACCCAGGCCGGCGTGCTCACGATGTCGTTCGAAGAGGGCATCAAGGTCACCGACGTCGGCGCGCAGCGCGAGCAAGGCGTGGATCCCGAAGCGGTCGCGCGCCTGCTCGTCGAGGTGTACTTCGTGATGCTGTTCGATCACGGGGTTTTTCACGCAGATCCTCACCCCGGCAATTTCCTGGTGCGCCCGGGGCCGACGCTCGTGATCCTCGACTACGGCGCGGTCGAGGACGTCACCGCGCCGCTCGCCGAGGGCATGCGCACGGTCGTGCTCGGCGCCATCACCCGCAACGACGATCAGATCCTGGCCGGGCTCGAGCGCATGGGATTCGTCGCGGAAGGCGGCGATCGCGAGCTCCTGAAGCGCATCGGGCGTGAGTATTTACGGGCGCTGTCGACGGTGAAGATCGACGACTTCTCGAAGCTCGACCGCGACGTGGTCGAGAAGCTCTCGGGCTATCGCCAGATCCGCGGGCGCTTGCGGGAGATCATGCGCAGCGTGGAGTACCCGGAAGGCTACTTCTACGTCGAGCGGACGCTCGCGTTGTTGTTCGGGCTGATCGGGCAGCTCGCCCCGCGCGCGGGGTTGCCGGGGCTGGTCCTGCCCCATGCTTCTCGGGTCTTCGCTCGAGGCTTCGTGATTCCGGTCCCCGGCGGGGGCTCACACCCCGAGCCGGCGGATGGCGTGCAGAACGGCGGCCGCACGCCGGGTCAATCCAGCAGCTGATTCGGCCAACGAGTCAATCGCCGGAAAGCGTGGAATTTCCGGCGAGGATGGGTCAGTTTGAGGTGCGCGAGATGCCGACCGCCCCGCATCCGACCGGTCCTCGGACCTTGGTGTCGAGCTTTCGGCTCGAGCGGCTGATGCACGTCGGACGGCGCGCCTCGACCTATCGCGCTTACGGCCCCGACGGCGGCGTGGTCGCGCTCAAGTTGTTCCTATCGACGCCGCTCGCCGAGCCGACGGCCATCGGCCGCTTCCTGCGCGAGTTGTCCGAGTTGTCGCGCTTCTCGCATCGCGCGCTGCCGCGCTTGCTCGATCATGGCGTGGTCGAGGGGGGCATTCCCTGGCTCGCCGCGGACTGGCTGGTGGGCTGCGATCTCGAGACCCACCGCACGCGCGTCGGAGGGCTGTTGCCCCCACACGAGGTGTGCGAGCTCGGCTCGGCGCTGCTCGAGTTTCTGGTCGCGGCGCACGGCGTCGGGCTCACGCACCGCAACATCAAGCCGTCGAACCTGTTCCTGACCGAGAGCGGCGAGCTGCGCGTGCTCGACTTCGGCGTGAACGGCTGCTTGCCGCCCGCCGAGTGCCCGTCCATCTACGGCTCGCCCGCGTTCACGGCGCCCGAGCGCCTGCACCACCCCGACGCCGAGCGCGATCCGCGCGCGGATCTGTGGTCGGTCGGCGCGGCGCTGTTCACGCTCGCCTCCGGCCGTCACGTCCACGAAGGCACGCCCGAAGAG
>JALYWZ010000121.1 GCA_030852505.1 Myxococcota bacterium
GCGTCACCTCGTGGAACGCGTCCTGCCCGAACTCGAGCATCGGTTCGCACACGAGGTGCGTGCGGCCGACCGCCGCGCGCAGTGGACGGTAGCCGTCGAGATCGGCGATCGGGCTCGGCACCACCAGGGCCACCACGCCGTTCGGTGCGAGCCGGCAGGCGCGCTCGACGAACGCGCCGTGCAACGTCGGATAGCCGCGAAAGCCGGCGTAACGCTCGCGCAGCTTCTGACGTCGAGCCGGGCTGAGCGGCTTGGCGGCGCGGCCGGCGTAAGCGATCCACGGCGGATTGCCGATCACGAGGTCGAAGCCGCGCCCGCGGAGCTCCGGAAACTCCGTCGAAAAATCGACCGCGCCCGCGTCGCCCCGCTCGGCCGAGTCCTCGAAGCCGCGCCCGCCGAGCGCGTCCCCGATCGCGAAGCGGCCGAGGACACCGCTCCACACGAACAGCACGAGCTCGGCCACCGCCACGGCGGTCGGATCGATGTCCGTCCCGCTCAGGATCTCAGCGACGATCGTGCGGCGCTCGACGCCACGCGCTTCGAGCATTCGCGCGACCTCGATCAGAAATGCGCCGGCTCCGCAGGCCGGGTCGCACACGCGCAGAGTGTTCGGCTGGAGCCGCCCGTGCGCCGAAAGCCTGGCCAGCGCCTCGCCCACCACCTCGGCGGTGAGCGAGCGCGGCGTGTAGAACGAGCCGGTCTTCTTGCGAGTCCGCGTCGAACGGAGCCCCCACCCGTCCGGCATTCGCATCAACTCGAGGCCGAGCAGCACCTCGAAGCGCGCACCGAGCAGCTCCGGCGCGCGCGGCGGCGCCGCTCCGTCTAGCGACCACCAGCGATCCAACGCGGCGGCGAGCTCGGCGTCGCGGCGGAGCTCGTCGTCGAGCTCCCGCTCGATTGCATCCGTGCGAAACAGTCGCGCCCGCGAAGGCTCCTCGAGCCGCCACTCCGCTAGCAAACGCCTGGCAAATGCCCGCGAAACGCAGCCGCGGAACAGCGAGAGCGCCGCTTCCGGCGGCGTGCCGGGGGCTCGCTCCGAGAGCACCCGCGAGACGGCGCGGAAGACGCTCGTGGGCACGGCATCGCGCTCGGACCTCGGCATCCGTCAACCGCGCCGAGCACCGCGCACGAGCCGAGCCGCCAGACGCATCGCGGCCAACATGCCCTTTTCGTCCGCCTTGCCGCGCCAGGCGATGTCGTACGCCGTCCCGTGATCGACGCTGGTGCGCACCACGCTGAGACCGAGCGTCACGTTCACCGCGTCACCGAACGCGACGAGCTTCATCGGGATCGTCGCCTGATCGTGGTACATCGCGACCACGCCCGAGTAGCCGCCCGCGAAGGCCTTGCGGAAGGCCGTCTCGGCGCCGATCGGGCCGCGCACGCTCACGCTCTTGCCGAGCGCGCGCTGCGCCGCCTGGATACCCGGCAGGATCGCGCTCTTCTCCTCGCCGCCGAGCAGCTCGCTCTCACCGGCGTGCGGGTTCAGCGACGCGACGGCCACGCTCGGGCGCTTCACGCCGAGCTGCAAGAGTAGACGACCGAGCTCAACGGTCGCGTCGCGAACCCCCGAAACCGTGAGCGCTCGCGGCACGCGCGACAGGGGCACGTGCGTCGTGACCAGGCTCGTGACGAGCTTCTCGGACGCGAAGCACATCACGCTCTTGTCGGCTCCGTCGAGATCCCGCAGCCACTCGGTGTGTCCGCGAAAGCGCCGCGCGCGGGCGAGGCCCGAGGTCGCAATCGCGGTCTTGCTCACCGGGCCCGTCACCAGCGCGCGCCCGGGTCGGGCCTTGGTGAGGGCGTAGGCCGCCTCCACCCACGCGAGCTGAGCCTCCCCGGAAAGCTTCGAGGGGCGGCCCGGTTTGCGGTCTCTGGCAGTGAGCGCCGGGCCTGCCGGATGAACCGCGATCTTTCCGGCAGGCGGAGGCTGGTCGTCGAACGGAACCAGCTTGGCGGGGTCGACACCCACCACCTTCGCTGCCTGTTCCAAGGTGGCCCGATCCCCGACCAGCACGCAGCCGATCTCGGGCAGCTGGGCTGCCGCCGCTACCGACACCTCGGGGCCGATGCCTGCGGGGCAGCCAACGGAAACGATCAGCAACCCTTCGGTCGAGCGACGCCCGGGGCGGGGCCGGTTCATGGTTCCGCTTCGTACCACCCCGGCCCGGAAATCACCAAACCAGCGCCTATTCCTCGTCGTCTTCTTCGTCCTCACCCTCGAGCGGGACGTCTCGAGACTGCGACTCGTCGGCGTCGGGCGCCCGCAGCTTGTAGCCGGTGCCGCGCAAGGTCTCGAGCGGCAGGGCCGCGCCGAGCTTGGCGCGCAACCGCCGCACGTGGATGTCGACCGTGCGTGGCCCGCCCTCGTAGCGGTTGCCCCAGACGCGAGCCAGCAGGTGCTCTCGAGACAGCACCTTGCCGCGTCGCTCGCACAGGTAAGCGAGGAGCGCGAACTCCTTCGCCGTGAGTTGGACGGGCCGACCGTCCACGTAAACTTCGTGACCCGCCTTGTCGACCACGATGCCCGCCACCTTGTGGCGCTCTTCCGTAGCGAACTCGCTCCGGCGCCACTCGAGGGCGCGAATGCGTCCGTAGAGCTCCTCGGGCACGTAGGGGTGAAGCACGAAGTCGTCGAAGCCCGTCGACGGCTCGATACGGGCAATTTGCCCGACCGTCACCGCGATGATCGCTCCGACGTTGTCGAAATAAGGCTCCTTCCGGACCGCGCGCAGCGCCGCGAGTGCCAGATCGGGACGATCCAGCGCCTCGAACACCAGCGCGCGGGGGCGAACCCCGAGGTCATCGTCTTCATCGGCGATGAGATTCACGGGGTCGTCCCAGAGATCGAGCGTCCTCACCGTCGCGCCTAGCTGGCGCAGCGTAGACGCCGCTCCCTCCTCTCGATCCAGCATCGGGCCATGCCCGACGACTGCGACGAAACTCTTGGCCTTCCGCGTTGAAAAATCAGGAGATTTCAGTGCCACCGACGGTTATCCGTGCGATCTTGATGGTTGGGCAACCGACGCCGACGGGAACACTCTGGCCGTCCTTACCGCACGTCCAAATCCCGTCGGAGATTGCCACGTCATTGCCCAGTAGCGTTACCTCGCGCAGTGTTTCGGGACCGTTGCCGATAAGGTTCACGTTTTTCAGAGGTGCCGTGATCCGACCATCTTCGATCAAATAGCTCTCGGTGAGCGAGAACACGAAGTCCCCATTCGAGATGTCGACCTGACCGCCGCCGAACGATTTGGCGAGGATCCCGCGGCGCACGCTCTTCACGATCTCTTCCGGATCATGCGGACCGGCCAGCAGGACAGTGTTGGTCATTCTGGGCATCGGCACGGATTGGAAGTTCTCGCGCCGGCCGTTGCCCGTCGGTGAAACGTCGAAGTGCTTCGCCGACACGCGGTCCTGCATGTAGCCGCCGAGCACGCCGTTCTCGATCAGCACGCTGCGTGTCGGTTGGTTGCCTTCGTCGTCGATGTTGATCGAGCCGCGGCTGCCGAGCAGCGTCGGATCGTCGACCACCGTGCACAGCTCGCTCGCGACGTTCTTACCGACCTGCCCGGAGTAGTTGCTCGTGCCCTTGCGGTTGAAGTCCGCCTCCAGCCCGTGACCCACGGCCTCGTGCAACAAGATGCCGCTGTCGCCGGGCGCCAGCACCACCTCCATCTGTCCTGCGGGCGCGGGCCGCGCGTCGAGCAGCGTGAGCGCTTGCTGGACGGCTTTCTTCGCGTGCCACTCGGGCGTGAGCTCGTTGAAATAATCGAGCGACAGGCGCCCTCCGCCGCCGCTGCGACCTGACTCGCGCTTCGTGCCCTGCTCCGCGACCGCGCTCACGCTGAAGTGCAAGAGCGGCCGTACGTCGTAGGCCATGCGCCCGTCGCTGGTGGCGATCAGCACTTCGCTCAGCGCCTCGTTGAAGGAGGCCTGCGCCTTGACGATCCTCGAGTCGGCCGCGAGCGCCGCCTTGCTGGCGCGCTCCAGGATCGCGCGCTTGTCGAGCCCTGGCACGTCGATCGACGGGACGTCGAGCGGATAGCGATCGGCGAGCACCGACGGTGTGATCGCCACGGGGGCTACGACCTTGCCGCCGTTGGCGATGCGGGCCGCGGTCTCGGCCGCGCGCTTCATCGCTTCGAACTCCAGATCCTCCACGTACGCGTAGCCCGTGGCATCGCCCTTCAGCACGCGCACGCCGAGCCCCATGCTCACGCCGCGCGAGGCGCTGCGCGTGATGCCCTCTTCGAAGGCGAGCCCGCCACCGACGCGATACTCGAAGAACAGGTCCGCGTAGTCGCCGCCCTGCGAGAGGGCAACGCTCAGCAACTTCCTGCAGATCTCGGCGTCGATGGCCTGCGCCCCGCCGGGCGCGAACGGAGAGCGAGCAGCGAGCAAGGGCATGGAGGATTCATGGCCTGCCCCCGTCAGGGCCGCAAGCTGGCCGAAACGACTGGCGGCGGGGCCGGCGCCAGCGCCGTGGTGCTCGAAAAGCCCGCAGCGTCGAGCTCGCTCTGCACCTTCTCGATGTGGTCGAAGCCGTGGGTCTCGAGCACGAGGTCGATCCGCGCCTGCCCGAGATCCACCCCGGAAAAGCTCCGATCGTGCTCGATCTCGAGGATGTTTGCGCGAGTTCCCGCGACGATCTGCGTGACGCGCGCGAGCGTGCCCGCTGCGTCCGGCGCCGTGATCTGGATCCTCACCCGGCGGCCCGTCTTCACCAGGCCGCGTTCGATGATGCGCGCGACGAGGTTCACGTCGATGTTGCCGCCGCTCACGACCACCGCCACGTTTCGCCCCGTGAGCTCGAGCCGGCGCTGGATCAACGCCGCGAGCCCGACCGCGCCGGCGCCCTCGGCGACCGTCTTTTCCTTCTCGAGCAAGAGCAGGATCGCCTCGGCGATTTCTTCTTCGTCGACCAGCACGACGCCATCCGCGTAGCGACGCACCAGCGGCACCGTGTGCGCGCCGACACGGCGCACGGCGATGCCGTCGGCGATCGTGCGCGTCCCGACCGGTGAAAGCGGGAGCAGAGACTCGTACGCGACGCGCATCCCGGGAAACGCTTCGGACTCCACGCCAAAGACCTGGATCTTCGGGTTGGTTTCTTTGATCGCGCAGGCAACACCGGCGAGCAGGCCGCCTCCGCCCACCGGAACCACCACCGCTTCCAGCTCCGGGAATTGCTCGAGTAATTCCAGGCCGAGCGTACCTTGACCGGCGATCACGGCCAGATCGTCGAACGGGTGGACGTAGACGAGCCCTTCCGCCCGGGCGATCTCCGCGGCGCGTTCGGCGGCGTCGTCGTAGCCTCGCCCCCACAACTCGATGCGCGCACCATGGCGGCGTGTGGCCTCGATCTTCACGAGCGGCGTGCTCTCGGGCATCACGACCGTGGCCGCGATCCCGAGGCGCGCGGCGTGCAAAGCCACCGCCTGAGCGTGGTTACCCGCGCTCGCCGTCACCACCCCGGCGCGTCGCTCGGCGTCGGACAGCAACAGCAGCCGGTTGCACGCCCCGCGCTCCTTGAACGACCCGGTGAACTGAAGATTCTCGAGCTTGAGCACGAGGTTCGTTCCCGTGAGCTCGGATAGACGCGCGCTGTGGGTGAGCGGTGACACGGTAACCCGCTCCCGCAGACGCTCCGAGGCCGCACGAATTTCTGACAGTGTGATCGTCGCGCCCGGGTCCACGACGTGCAGTCTAGCCCTGCGCTTCGGGCCCGGCGCGGCCGTCGATCCGGCGCGCAAAAGCGACTTCGGGAGGCTCTGGTCTCGAAATACCTAGGAGTTACCGCGCGTTGGTTGACGGTACTCGGCCCGGCGTCTAGGCTTTCCTCTCTCCAGTACGGTATCGATCGGCGACGGGCCGGCTCGCATGCCGTGTTCGGAGTTCCGGCTGCCCGTGGCGATTGATCGCGACAAAACTTTACAGGCCGCTCAGAAGTACATCGAGAGGAAGAGGTACGACCGAGCGATCGTCGAGTATCAGCGCATCGTTCAGGAAGATCCGAACGACGCGCGGACGCTACTCAAGATTGGTGACCTGCAGGCGCGCCTCCAGGCATTCCCCGAGGCGATAGCGACCTACGATCGGGTCGGACAGCACTACGCGGCGCAGCAACTGCATCTGAAGGCGATCGCGGTCTACAAACAGATCCGCGAGATCATCCGGAAGCACGCGCCCGACCTCGCCGATCGTTACGCCTACATCGGCCCGCGACTGGCAGAGATCTACACGGAGCTCGGGCTCACGAGCGACGCGCTGGCGGCCTGGGACGAGGTCGCGACGCGGCTGCTGCGAGCCGGGCGCGATCGCGAAGGCATCGAAGTCTTCGCGAAAATGGTCGAGTTGGACGCCAAAAACCCGCTCCCGCACCTGCGGCTGGCGGAGGCGTGCTGCCGGGTGCACGCGCTCGACGAAGCGGTCCAGTCGTTCAGCCATGCAGCGCAGCTGTTGCTCGACATGGGCCGCGCCGAGGACGCGCTCAAGGTCTACGACCGCATCCTGCATTTCCGCGCCGACCCGAAGGTGGCGCGCGCCGCAGCCGAGATCTACCTCGCTCGCGGCTCGCGCGACGACGGCTTGCTCGCGCTCGCCAAACTCCAGATTTGCTTCCAGGCCGACCCGCGCGACCTGGAGACCTTGGGGCTTTTGGCCCGCGCTTTCACGGGCATCGGTCAGGGCGAGAAGGCCGTCGAGGTCTACAAGGAGATGGCGCGCATCGCGCGCGATCAGGGCCGCGTCGATCTGATGCCGGGCTTGATCGCGAAGCTGCGTGCGGCCGCGCCGGACGACGAGCACGTGCGCGCGCTCGAGAGCCTACTTCCCCCGCTTTCTCCGCCGGAAAGCCTGATGCCGGCCAGCATCCTGCCCGAACCGGAGCTGGTCGATGTCGAGCTCAGCGACGAGCCGGGGCCACAGTCTCGGGCCGCGCAGAGCAGGGCGCAGGAGCCGCCGCAGAGCAAGCGCCACGTCTCCGACGACGTCGAGATCGAAACTTCGTTCCAACCCGAGTCGCCGAGCACGGTGCTGCAAGCATTCGATGCCCGCGCGCACGCGCGCAAGGCGGTCGCCGACGCCGAGTCGTTCCGGCGCTTGCGCTTGTTCTCGAAGGCGGTGGGCACGCTCAACGTCGCGCTCGAGGTCGATCCGCTGTCGATCGAGATCCGCACCAAGCTGCGAGAGATCTTGACCGAAGCCGGCGATCGCGAGGGCGCGATCGGCGAGAGCGTGAACATCGCCGCCCTGTACATCGACCTCGGCGAAAACGACCGCGCCGAAGCCCTGCTCCGCGACGTGTTGCGTCAGGATCCGGGCCACGACGGCGCGCTGGCGCTGCTCGAGCAGATGAGCCCGAGCCATGCTCCGGCTTCGCGGACGTCGACCTCGCGCATCCCGACCGCCGCCAGCCTCTCCTCGGAGCAGCCGCGCGAGCTGTTCGGCTCGGATCGGCCGCTGCCGTCGTACGACCTCGAAGAGGTGTCGGCGGACCAGGCGCTGTCCGTCTCGCAGCAACCCTCGCGCGTGCCGGACAGCATGCGCGCCGGCCCCTTGCCGAGCTTTCCGCTGGGTGAGATGTCCGAGCCCGAGCCGCTCGCGCCGTTCGCCATGGGCGACGAGATCGAGGAGATCTCGGAGGTCTCCGAGGTGGAGGACCTGGCCGCGGCCGCTGCCGAGCAGCAAGCGCGGCCGATGGGGGCGCTCGACGAGATCCTGGAGGAAGCCGAGTTCTACGTCGCGCGCGGTCTGCTCGGCGACGCGCACGCGATCTTGAGCGAGCAGCTCTCGCGCACGCCGGGACACCGGCTGATCCTCGAGCGGCTCCGCGAAATCGAGATCCAGCGCGCGGAGAACGGCTCGAATCCGCGGATCGATCGGCTCGAGCTGGCCGTCGCCGCGCCCAGCAACTTCGACGGCTCCACCCCGCTCGGCACGTTGAACTCGATGGATCCCGCCCCGGAGCATCCCCGGAAGAGCCCCCTGCCGCCGAGCGTCGACGTCGAGCAGCTGTTCGCCAAGGTGAAGGCCGGCATTCGCGCCGACGTCTCCGAGAGCGACGCCGCGACGCACTACGACCTCGCCCTCGCCTACAAGGAGATGGGTCTGTTCAGCGACGCGCTGAAGGAGGCGGAGCTCGCCGCGCGCGACCCGCAGCGCGAGTGCATGTGTTACGCGATGATGGGCGTCATCCACTTCGACCAGGGCCACCTGGACGACGCCATCGCTGCCTATCGCCGCGCGCTCGAGGCCGAGCACAAGACGCCTGAGCAAGAGATCGGCATCGAATACGACCTCGCCAAGGCCTACGAGAAGCAGGCCAAGCCACGCGATGCGCTGCTCCACTATCAGAACGTCGCCGCGCGCGATGCCAGCTACCGCGACGTCCAGGATCGCATGCAGGCCTTGCTGCACGGCGCGGAGCGCCCCGTTCGCGAAGCCAGCGGCACGCGCGTCGTCAGCGACGACGACGACTTCGAGCGCGTCTTCGACGACTTGTTCGAAAGCAAGTAGCGCGAGCCACGCGCCAGCGGCCGCGCCTCGCGCGCTGGTCTCGAGCTGAGGGAAATCACGCAGCGACTGCTCGCGGGAGCTCCAGGCCCTTCCGCCCGAAATGCCCTCGTCGACACTAGCTACGACGAAGCGAAACACAGATAGGCAAATGCTGGCGACGAGTCTACTTTCGCGTTCGAAAAAGAGGGTGACGAATGGATATCGAGACCGGAAAACACCGCGTGACTCCGTTGGTTCACCAGACCTGGCGCAATCGCCTGCTGGCCACGCACAGCCCTTATGCGCCGATCAGCCGCCGCTCCACGCGCGAGCATCAACCCGGATTCAAGCACTGGCTGTGGACGGACGCCGATATCGAGGAGTTCGTCGCGCAGCACGTCGCCCGAGTCTTGCCGGATCTCGCCACGATCTATCGGGAGCTGCCCGAGAAGATCATGCGCATCGATTTCGTCCGCTACCTGTGGATGTACGTATTCGGCGGCATGTACGCGGATCTGGATCTGCTCGTACTGCGCTCGTTCAACGAGCGCTTCAGCGCCGACGCCTCGGTGTATTTCATCGAACGTGCCTGGGCGACCGGCGATAGCCAGTTCGACGTCAGCGTCCATCAAGCGTGGCTCGCCAGCGCGCCAGGCCATCCGCTCTGGCTCGAGCTGATGCGCTTCATCGGGCGGCAATTGCGCGCCGGCGAAACTCGAGTGCTCGATCTGACGGGTCCGAACGGCGTCTCGCGGGCGGTGAGCGAGCTCGAGCTGCTGAAGCGCTTTCCCGACGTGCGCGTGCTGCCCGCCGAGTGCCTGTTTCAGGAAGGTTGGAGCAAGACTCCGAAGCACCTCGCCTATTGCCAGCACTTGCCGACCGCGACCTGGCGCCAGCCGCCCGCGCGGGTGGTGCTCAACGTGACGCTGCGGCACCTGCGCCAGCTGCGGCGCGCGCTGTAACGGGCGGCGAGCTGGCGGCGGAAGCCGCGCCGCTCGAGGTTACGGCTTGGG
>JALYWZ010000652.1 GCA_030852505.1 Myxococcota bacterium
TCCGAGGACGGTGCCCCGCGCGGCTCCGCGCCTGCCCGACCCCGCTCGCTACGACCCCCTGCCGGATCCGCTGCCTGTGCCGGCCGCCGCTTCTCCGGCGCGCGAACCGAAGCGCGAGCCCGAGCTGATGGATCCCTACGACGGGGGCATCTGATGGCAGCTGGCGGAAGCAGCGCACTCCGTTGGTGGATGGCCGGGCTGTTGCTGCTCCCGGCCTGGCTCGTGCCCTGCACGCAGCTCTCGGCCCAGAGCAACACCTCGACCGTGGCCTCGCAGTCGCGTCGCGAGCTCGCTCGAGCCGCGTACGCTTCCGGTGTCGAGGCTTACCGCGCGGGCCGCTACCGCGAGGCCGCCGACTATTTCGAGAAAGCCGACGCGTTCTTGCCGAGCCCGGCGTACTCGTACAACGTCGCGCTCGCCAACGACAAGCTCGGCGACATCGGCGGCGCGCTGCAGGCCTATCGCAGCTACTTGAAGCGTCGCGTGGGCGCCTCGAACGCCAAAGAAGTGCTGACGCGCATCAGCGCGCTCGAGAAGAAGCTCGCGCAGCAGGGGCTCCGGCAACTCAGTGTGAGCTCCGAGCCGGCGGGCGCGCTGGTGTCGATCGACGGCGCCGCGGTCGGCGTCACGCCGTGGATCGGCGAGATCGCCGAGGGGCGACACCGCGTGCGCATCTCGCTCGAGGGCTATTCGCCGGTGGTTCGCGACGTCGACCTCACCAGCACGCGCGCGCGCGATCTCGACTTCCGCCTCGCACGCACGAGAGACGAAGCGCAGGGGCGGCCGCGGCCGAAGGCAAACGCTTCGAGCCTTCGCGCCCTGTACGAGCTCTGAGCGGCAGAGCGCGTGCCGTTTTGCCCCGCGAGCGTGATCAAACTGCTCACTCCGGCGGATCCGTCTCCAATCGACGCGCGCGAAGTCCGCGAAATCCGCAGTGGCACATGGCTTGCTCCCCTATGAGCCATGCGAGCTCATTGGAAGGGTATCATCGGCCTGTTCCTGTTCATGGCGATCGGCTTCGCTGCGGCGGTGACGACCTCCTCGCTCTACATTGGCTTGGTGGTTCTGATCGGAGGCTTCGTGCTGGCCTTCGTGATGGTCACGGCGTGGATGCGTCCGCCGGGCTCACCGATCGAACACCACGCGCGCGGCGATCGCCTCCTCAACGACACGCGGCCCTGACCGGTCCGTAGGGAAGTGTGCGCTGCTCCTTGCATTCATTGGGGAGCGACGCGAGAGCTGTCGTCGCTCCGCCGCTAGGAGTTCATTAAGTCACGATCCGCAAAAAAGTGCCGGCCCCGCGTCCATCTTAGGACTTGGCGCCGAGTGACCCCGCTTGTTAGATGGGCCACACGGAGGACCGGCATGACCCGACTTGGGAATAGACTACATTTTTTGTTCGGTATCGCAGGATTGGTCGGGGCACTGGCCTCGGGGTGCGGCGACGACGACGGCGGTGACGGCGGCGGCAACGGACCGGGTGATGCCGGAAGCGACGCGGGCGGGCAGTCCGGCGCGACGGGCGGCAAGGGCAGCACCGGCGGCAAGAGCGGCGGCGTCGGCGGCAATAGCTCTGCCGGCGATACCAGTGATGCCGGCGACTCCTCGACCGGAGGAAAATCGACCGCCACCGGCGGTAAAGGCAGCGGTGGCGAAGACCCTGGATCCGAGCCGGGCGGCTCCGCAGGCATGCCCTCGGAGCCCGATGGTGGCGAGCCGAACGTGCCAACCACGGCCGACATCGACGACGTGATCAGCGCGGTCTGCGATTGGGAGTTCCGCTGTTGCGACGCCGGCGAGCGTGGATACCGCTTGAGCCCGTTCGCGGACGACGCGGCCGACTGCGCCGAGCGCCTGATCCTGCAGATGCGCGAGTCGAACGCGACCGACAACCCCTATCCTTCGGGTCCCGCGGCGCCCGGCGGCCTGCTCGGCACGCTCGGCTACGTCGTGGACCTCTCGCGCGTCGAGGTGGACCCGGCGGGCGCTGCCGAGTGCGTCGCATACTGGGCGGAGGCCGAGTGCACCGAAGAGCCGGAGCCGAACACGCGCTGTAGCGGCCCCACCGGCGACAACCCCTGCGCGCTCACCAATCTGTTCAAGCCCAAGCTCGCGATCGGTGAAGAGTGCACGATCGGTCTCACCGAGACCGCGGCCGCCAACGACGTCGAGTGCGTCGTCGGCTCCACGTGTTTGCCCGCGGATCACGCCGACAACCCGAACGATTTCCCGACCTGCGTGAAGCGCTGGCAGGAAGGCGAGCCGTGCACGCAGAACGCGGACTGCGACTTCGACCTGTTCTGCAACAGCGACGGCGACTGCGAGCCCAAGGCCGGCGCGGGCGAGACCTGTTCGTTCCAGGATCCCGATGACCCGCAGCCGGGCGAGGAGGACATCCGTTGCAAGGCGGGTCTCACCTGCAACCCGCTGACGCTGAAGTGCATCGAACCCTGCTCGCTCGGCTACACCTGCGCCGTCAGCAACACGGACGCGGACGCGCTGTGTCCGGAAGACTCGGGCTGCGCCCCGGTCGAGGTGAACGAGTCCGAAGCCACGTTCCGGGTCTGCAAAGCGCTCGGCAGCGGAGCAGAAGACCTATGCAACAGCGACGGCGATTGCGTCGCCGGCGCGCATTGCCAGGACCGCACCTGCGAGACCGATCGCGTGGCGCCCACGGCGTGCAGCGCGCAAAACCAGTGCGCCACCGGCCTGCATTGCGACGTCAACGACAGCGGTCAGTGCAAGGCCAACCTCGCCCCGATGACGGCTTGCACCGACTCGTACCAGTGCGGACCCAACTCCGCCGGGTGTTTGAACACGGGCACTGGCGGCTTCGTGTGCCGCAACAGCCTGCTCGCGACCGGAGACGAGTGCGGCGCGCCCGCGGCCTGCGCCACCGGCAAGTGCGAAATCGCCACGGCCAGCGCCACCGTCACGACCTGCGTCGTCGGCGCCGCGGAGAACGCCCAGTGCGACTCGGACGTGGCCAATGGCAACGCGCTCACCTGCCGCGCCGGCTTCGGCTGCATCGGCGGGATCTGCGTCAAGCAAGTCGGTCCTGGCGGTGACTGCAACCCCTCCGGCAATGCCCCGAACGCCGCGCTCTGCGCCAACGACTCGACCTGCACCGAAGTCTGGGTCAACCAGGGCGAGATGTGCAGCGACGCCGCAGTGCCGAAGACCAACGGCGGCAGCGGCCTGATCTGCGACGGCGCCTAGGGTTGCCCCCACTCGTCGCGCTCCGCGCGCCGACCTCCCCCAAAGCCCGTGCTCGCTTCGCTGCGCGCGGGCAGGGGGAGGTCCTACGGCCCTGAGCGCTTTTGTCGCCAAGGTGCCAAGAGACGCCAAGAGTCGCCAAGATTTTTTTGGGGGGGCGGCGGCTGGGCGTCGGGGCTCGGGGAAGAAGCTGAAGGAGTCCTCGACGCGTCGGCCGGAGCTTCAGAGGCCATGCTTCAGGCATCTCTCAGCGTGAAGTCACAGTCTCGATCGTGACTGTGATTTCGTAGTTGCTTCAGTAGTGGCGAAAAGATCCGGGGCAATCAGCTGGGCGCGGGAGCAGCGGCGGCGACCAAATGGCGAGTAACGATGCTGACAAGCCACTGGTCCAATCATGGGTGCTTTGCGGTGGTTGTTGCAGTCAGGATCGTGACTGTGGTTTCGTGCCGGCGAGGCACCTTCGCTGCTCACGACCACGCGGGGCAAGCGCGGCTGCTGCTCGCTCGACTTGCCGCCTGCTCGTTGCCTCACGTCGCTCTCGACGTGC
>JALYWZ010000122.1 GCA_030852505.1 Myxococcota bacterium
GGCCAAGCCCCAGCCCGCCTCTCGGCAGACGGCCGCCCCCAAGCGCGCCAGCGACCCCTCCCCGTCCCGTCCTGCCCAGTCGGAGCCGAAGAAGACGGCAGAGCCGCAAAAGAAGAACGTGATCGTGCGCGACGCACCGTTCTGATGCGGTTTACGAGCCGCGGGCTCAAAGTGTAGAAGGACCTGGATGCGCTCGAAACAAGCCGTCCTCCCGCGCGAAGCGCGGCGGACGCTCACCGGGCCGTGGGCATTGTTGGGATTCTTGGCAGTCGCAGCATCGCTCTGGACCTCTCCGGCACTCGCTGAAGACGACGTGACCCTGGCGATGGCGCGCGAGCGCTTCAAAGAGGGCGTTCAGTATTTCGATCAAGAGCTGTACGACAAGGCGCGCGCCGCCTTCGTTCAGGCATACGCCCTGCGGAAACATCCGGCAGTGCTCTTGAACCTCGCGCAAAGCGAGGTCCGTTCGGGACACGAAGCCGAAGCCGCGGCGCACTTCGCGCAATACCTGCGCGAGCACAAGGAAGCGACGGAGTCCGAACGCCAGGGTGCGCTCCAGGGCCTCGCGCAAGCCAAGACCTCGGTGATGGAGGTCCCCGTGGAGGTCGACGTCGCGGGCGCTGAAGTATTCGTCGATCAGACGCTCGAGGGCACCTCGCCGCTGCCGGGCCCGCTCTACTTGTCGCCCGGCAAGCACGTGCTCCTGGCCCGTAAAGAAGGCCGCGAAGATCGGCTCGAAGTCGATGCCGTCGCCGGCCAAACCGCTGCCGTGACGCTGCGGCCGAAGCGGGCGAAGAAGCCGGAGGTGGCACCGCCGCCCGAGGACACCCCGAAGCCGCGCGAGATCCACGAGGAGCCGATCGAAGTCTCCGAGCACCGCGACTCCCAGGGCTTCTTCGCATGGGCCGCTGGCTCACCGGTGGCCTGGATCGGTGGCGGGCTGACCCTCGCCGGGATTGCCGGCGGCATCGGCTTCGGCCTGGGTGCGAAGGACAGCTACGACAGCGCCGACTCGGTGCTGGCCCGGATCCGCCAGGAAGCAGACACCGACGGTCTGCCCACGACCCAGGGCCTGTGTACCGATCCCGCGGCGGCGCTGATGAACGCTTCCTCGTTCACCGGCGACACCGCGGCACGCGCCGCCGACTATGAAAAAGCCTGTGCGCGCTACAGCGACAACATCGACTCGGGCGACAATCTGAAGACGCTGTCGACCGTGAGCTGGGTCGTCGCGGGCGTCGCCGCGACCGGCACCATCGTCTACTACTTCATCGACACGGCCGGCTCCTCCGAAGAGACCGGCAGCAACCTGCGCCGAAAGAGCGGCTTCCAGGCGCGGCTCGTGCCGTACGTGTCACCCGGCGAGCGCGGCGTCTTCGTCGTCGGCGAGTTCTGAGTCCGAACGCGCGAGCCACGAGCGAAACGTGCTGCGCGGCACGCCCGCCGCTCGCGCCGCGGCGCTGACGTTCTTTCGATGCTCGTCGAGCAACCGCCGCGCGTCGCGGGGACCTATCCGCGCTGGGCGCGGCAGGGCCGGAGCCACTGGCAGAGATAGCTCGACCGTGCCGATCTCCTCACCGGGCGTGGCCATCGCCGCGCGGTAGAGCGCGCTCGAGAGCTCGCGCACGTTGCCGGGCCAGGAGTGCGAGAGCAGCCGCGACAGGGCGCCGCTGGTCAGACGCTTGTCACCGACGTCCGGCTTGATGCGCGCGAGCAGAACCCGGCACAGCTCGGGGATGTCGCTCTTTCGCTGGCGCAGCGGCGGCACGCGAACCACGACCGTCGAGAGGCGGTGAAACAGGTCGGCGCGGAAGCGCTCCTCGGCCACCCGCTGCTCGAGCTCGGCCCAGCTCGCCGAAATGATCCGCACGTCGACGAGGACCGGGGTCGTCGCCCCCAGCGGACGCACGCCGCCGTCCTCGACCACGCGCAGCAGCTTGACCTGGATGGCCGGTGTCAGATCGGCGATCTCGTCGAGAAACAGCGTGCCACCGTGCGCGATCTCGAAGGCGCCTGCGCGGCTCTGGACCGCGCCGGTGAAGGCGCCGCGACGGTGTCCGAACAACTCCGCGTCGGCGAGCGACTCGGGTAGCGCCGACAGGTTCAGGGGCACGTAGTTTCCAGTCCGGCGGCTGAGCTGGTGGATCGCCCGAGCGATCACGTCCTTGCCGGTGCCGGATTCACCTTGAATCAAGATCGGCGCGCGGGTCCTTGCGTGACGTCGCACCTCGGCCGCCACGCGCTGCATGCCGAGCGACGCACCCACGAGACCCGGCAATGGATCCGCGACGGGTGGGGGCTCGGCGAGCCCGCCGCGCACGACCACGCTCGAACGACCGAGCACCAGCGCGCCGCCGTCGCTCACGAACTCCGCGCGCGTGATGCGCACCGCGCCCACGTAGGTTCCGTTACGAGAGCCGAGATCCTCGACCGCGAGCCGATCCGCACTCGCGGACAGAGCGCAATGACGATGGCTGATCGCCGGATCGCCGAGCCGGACGTCCGCATCGCGCCCGCTGCCGAGCACCACGCGCTCCCCTGCCCGCAACACCACCGACATGCCGCCCTCCGGCGTGCCGACCTCGATCAACCACGGGCCCGTAGGGGCAGCGCCCGGCATTTCGACCGTTTTGGAACCGATCTCGTCGTTCATCGTGACCTCGCGCCCCCCATCGGCCCGCCCCCGGCGCGAGTTTCAAAAAAACTCGCGCCGTCGGTCCGGGAAAACCTCCTTCGAGGCCTTCGAGCGCGGTCGTTTCCGATACTGGTCGCCCAGAGCCGATGATAGGAACAGCCCGTGCGTCGCCCCGTTTTCCTAGCTGCGCTGCTTTCCACCTGGTTTGGCGCTGTCGTCGCGTCAGCGGCGGACCCGGCGCCGCCCGCGTCCACGGAAGAGGACGAGCCGCAGGAGACCGAGCGCGCTCCCACGCCGCCGGCTACCGATCTGTTGGCCTGGCATCCCCTGCTCGGCGTGGCCGGCAAGCTCGCCGTGCCGTTCGGCAAGCTCGACAGCGAGCGCAGCTTCGGCGACAGCGCGGGGCTCGGTTACGGCGTGGCGGGTGATCTGGGCCTCGGCCTGAGCCGCAGCGTCGAGCTCGGCGTGTGGGCCGATTACGTGACCTACGACTCGGATGAAGACTGCGCCGGCTGCGAGATCACGTCCTTCGGCGTCGGCCCCTTCCTGCGTTACCACCTGGTTCAGGGCATGCGCTTCGACCCGTTCTTGACGATCGGCGGCGGCCACCGCGCGCTCACGATCTCGAGGGACGGTCAGAAACACACCGACTCGGGGCTCGCCTGGTTGAAGCTCGGGCTCGGCGGCAATTGGTACGCGCTCAGCCAGGTCGCGTTCGGTCCGTACGCAGAGCTCGAGCTGTCGACTCTGACGGAGCCGCCCGAGGGCAGCGATCCCGCCGTGTTCGCCCATTTCTCGACCGGCCTGCGCCTGCACTTCGACGTGCGCGGGCGCTGAGCTTTCGCCTGCTCTCCGAGGGCGCAGGGCTGGTGGGGCGGCGCCTCTCGACGCCACCCCCGCTCGCCATCAGGTGGTCTGGATCTGGATCCCGAGCTGGCGCCGGACTTCGAAGTAGGAGTCGCTCGTGAAGTACAGGAGCAGCTCCTTCATCTTGTCGACCGCCGACAGATCGCCGGGTAGCTGAGGCTCGGCGGCCAGGATCTTCTTCGCGATCTCGAGATCCCCGCAGACGATCAGACCGGCGCGGCAGGCAGTCAGCTCCACCGCCTGGTTCCAGCGCTTGATGTTGGCCTTGGCGCCTTCTTCGATGAAGCGCTTGACCACCACGCGCAGACCTTCGAGCTGCACCGGCTGCTGCTGGATGTGCTTGGCGAGCTCGCGCGCGGTCGCGGCGATCTGCGCGGCCATGTCCTGCGGCATCGGCGTGTTCGGAGCTGCGATCGCGATGCCCGCGAACATCATCACCGTCAGCTCGGCCTGCGTCGGGAACAGCGTGCGGATGTAATGTTCGCCTCGGTAGGACGCGAGGTGCTTGGCCAGCATGAAGGCCAGATCCTGCGGCTGGAAGCCCGTGAGCACGGTCTGCCCCGCGAGCGACGCCGGCGGCACGACCGGCACCGTGACGATGGCACCGGGCAAGTCGCTGCGGATGTACAGCTCCGGCGCCTGGATGCCGAGCACCTGGGCCGCCCAACCGAAGGTCTTGGCGAACGTCACGGTCGACGTTGCCGGATCGTGCCGCGAGCGCTTGTCGAGCACGGGCAGCTTGCCCTGGGACTTCAGCTGCTCGACCTTCGCCTGCAGCGCCGCCGGCGCGATCATCTCGAAGATCTTCGAGACGTACAGGTTCTCGTCCGGGTGGAAGACGTGCTTCACCCACGTGTCGTTCGAGAGACGGCCGCGAACCTGCAGCATGCCCTGCGGGCGGTAGTCCTCGAAGAAGCGGTTCTCCTCCGGATCGGCCTTGCGCAAGAAGGCGAGCGCCGCCGCCAGGCACCAGGCCTCGTCGTACGACGACTTCTGGAGGTACAGGCGGTAGAGCGCGCGGTACGCATCGACGTTGAGCGCGTCCTGCTCGAGCAGCACGCGCTGTTCGGCGATGGCGTCGTCCCAGCGCTCGCTCACCTCGTAGAGCTCGGCGAGGATCTGATGGATCACCACGTCGCCAGGCTTGGTGGTGGACGCCATCCGGAACGACTCGATCGCCGACTCCGCGTTCTGCAAGCGGTCGCGGTAGACGAGGCCGAGCTGATGCCACAGCGTGTGCTCGAGGTCGGCGTTGCCCTTGCCCGCGATGCGGTGAAGCATCTTGCGGTAAGAGCGCTCGAGGGCCTTCCAGTTCTTCTGCTGGGTCAGCACCTTGTTGATGCGCTCGAAGGCCTCGAGGTAACCCGGGTGTAGATCGAGCGCCTCGTTGAACAGCTCGACTGCGCGATCCAGATCCTGGATCTTGTCACGGTAGATCTGCGCCTGCGTGAACACGTAACGCGCGCGCGTCTCGGGCTTCTCCTCGAAGCTCGCGATGGCCTCGAGCGTGTCGACCATCTTCTGCCAGCTCGCTGCGCTCTGGTACAGCGTGAGCAGCTTGTGCAAGAGCACGTGATCGCGCGGCTTGAGCTCCTGGGCCTCTTCCAGCGCGTCGATCGCCTTTTGCGGGTTCTTCTCGCGCTCCGACCAGATTTCGCCGATCTCGTTCAGAATCCGGTAGCGCTCCTCGCCGTCGACGACGCCGTCGAGGATTTGCCGCTTGTACGCCGCGACCTGCTTCCAGTCCTTGTTCTTCGAGTAGATGTCGACCAACGCCTCGAGCGTCGGGCGGTGCTCGGGGTTCAACCCCAGCGCCTTCTCGAAGTTGTTGATGGCCTGGCGTGCCTGGCCCTGCTCGCGCTTGATGCAGCCGAGCCGGTAGTACACGTCGGTGCGCGCCTCGACGTCCTGCTCGGACAGCGCCGTCAGCACCTTCTGATAGTTGGTGAGCGCCGTCGCCCACTCCTTGAGCTCGAAGGCCACGTCCGCGATGCCGCGGATGCTGGCCTGATCGGTGAGGTCGAGCTGATTGGCGGTCTGATACGACTTCAGCGCCTTGTCGAAGTTGCCGAGCGCGGCGTGGACGCGACCGAGCAGCTTGTTCAGCGTGTGCTGCTCGCCGCGGTCACGGCCCTTGCTCTTCTTGACGAGCATCTCCGCGAGCGGCTCCGCTTCCTTCCACTTTTCGGCGCGGACGTACTCCTCGACCAGCGGCAGCGCGGCCTCCTCGCAGTCCTCGTCGCACTGGATCGCGAGCTCGTAGGACTGGATCGCCAGATCGTGCTCGCCGAGCGTCTCGTCGCGGAGCTTTCCGAGCTCGACGAGCAGCCGGGCGCGAGCGCGGGGCGCCTGGGTGTTGAGCTGCTCTTGCTCGAGGTAGCGCGCAGCGCGATCCCAGTCCGCCTCGTTGATGGCGATGGCGCGCAACGCGCTCAACGTCGGCAAGTGCGCGGGGTCGAGATCCAGCGCCATTTCCAGGCGTTCCTGGGCCTGGCCGCGGTCGCCGAGCTTCTCTTCCAGAGCGCGGCCGATGCGGTAATACATCTCCACGCGCTGCTTGCTGTCCGTCGTCAGGTCGGCGACGCGGGTCATCGCGTCGATCGCCTGGGCGGCGTCGCCCTGCTTTTCGTACAGGCGGCTCAGAGCATCGAGCGCCGGCACGTTCAGGTCGTCGAGATCGACGATGTTCCGATACGCGTCGATCGCGCGGTCGACGTCGCCGACCTCCTCCGCGTAGACCTGCGCGATCTGGAAGTAGAGCTCCACCTTGGTGGCGCTGGTCGCGGTCTCGGCGATGTGGCGCTCGTAGGTGTTGATCAGGTCGAGCCACTGCTTGAGGCGGCGGTAGCAGCGCTCGAGGGCCGCGTACGCGCGCTCCTCGGCCGGTGAAATCTCGAGCGCCTGCTCGAGCCGCTGCGCCGCCAGATCGAACTTGAGGAAGTGCTCTTCCTGGATCAACGCCAGCTTGATCAGCACCTCCACGCGCTCGCGCTCGGTCTCGACCACGTCGAGCTCCCGTTCGAGCACGCCCACCAAATCCGGCCAATCCTGGGTCTTTTCGCAGATCCGCTCGAGACCGCGCAGCGCTTGCAGGTTGCCGCCGTCGAGCTCCAGCACCTCGCGGTAGACCTGAGCCGCCTTCGGCGCGTCGGCGATCTGGGCCTCGTACAGGCCGGCGATCTTGAGCTTGTAGCCCGCGACCTGATCGGAGTGACCGAGCGCCTTGACCTTGCTCTGCAGGACCTGAACCAGGTCCGCTTGCTGGTTGCGCTCCTCGTACATCCGTTCGAGCGCGCTCAGCACCGGCAGATACAACGGGTCGATTTCGAGCGCGCGTCGGTAGTAGGCGATGCCCTGCTCCGGCTGGCCCATGTTGCGCTCGGTGAGCTCACCGAGCTCGAGCAACACGACCTTGCGATCCTCGTTGGCGACCGCGACGTCGTAAGCGCGCGTCAGCGTCTCGCCGACCTTCTGCCACTGGCCCGACATGCGGTGGATCGCTGCCATCTGCCGCAGGACCTGAACGTTGTTCGGGTCCAGCGCCATGATCTGCTGGTAGTAGGGCTGGGCGTACTCGGGGTGACCGAGGTCCTCGCCGTACCACTTGCCGAGCCTGAGGCAGATCTGGATCTTGCGCTTGGGATCGGTCTGCTCCGGCAACCAGGCGTTGGCCGTGCTGATCAGCTCGTTCCAGCGGTTCGTCGCCTGCGCGGTGCGCTCCAGATAGCGAGCCGTCTCGTCGTCGCCGAAGTCCTCCGACAGCGCGTTCACGAGCGCGTCGAAGGCCTGGCTCTTGTCGTCGAGGTGCTCGTCGAAGACGTGCGCGATACGTCGCAGCAAATCCGCACGCTCCGCCGCGGTCTCGCGCGTATCGAGCCGCGATAGGTAGAGCTCGATCAGGTTCTCCCAGCGACCGGCCGCGGTGTGCAGGCGCTCGAGGGCCTCGAAGGCCTCCTGATGCGCGGGCTGGATGCCGAGGATGGTCTGGAACGCCAGCGTCGCCTGGTCGTAGTCGTTGACCTCCCTCTTCCAGAGCTCGGTCACCTCGAGCAGCTCCTGGATCTTCTGCTCCGGATCCTCGAGCGCCTCCGCGCGCTGCATCTTGACGCCGATCACGTCGGTCCAGCGCTCGTCCTCGCGGTACACGCGCTCGAGCTCGGTCATCGCCTCGAAGTCGCCGGGCTTCACCTCGAGCAGGTGGCGCCAGGCGTCGGCTGCTTCGAACGGCTGGCTCAGTACCGAGCCGTAGGTCTTGCCGAGCTCTCGGTAGATGCTCGCGAGCTCGTCGGCCTCGAGCAGCGCAGCCGCGCGATCGATGGTCGCGTGCAGCGCCGAGACCAGCTCGTTCGCATCCTGGCGCGCCCGCCAGACGTGGGCGATCGCCCGCAGCGCCGCCACGTTCGAGAAGTCGATGTCGAGCACGCGCTGCCAGGTCTCGAGCGCCTCGTCGTCGCGGTTCAAACGCTCGGCAAACAGCCGCGCGCGGTGCGTGAGGATGCTGACGCGCTCCTCGTCGGTCTCCGCGATGTCGAAGTGCCGCTCGAGCACGTCGGTGAGCTCGGCCCACTTGCCCTGTTGGTCGTAGAGCTGCGCCAGCGCACCGAGGGCTTCGCGGTCCTCGCCGCGCAGATCCAGCACGCGCTTCCAGCCGTCGATCGCGGCGTCGACGTTGCCGAGCCGGTTCGCGGACAGGTGCGCCATCTTGGCGCGGATCTCCGCCTCCTGGACGTCGCCCACGGCGTTCTCGAGCTCGCGCTCGTAGACCTTCTGGAGCTCGCCGTAGTTCTCGTTCGCTTCGTAGATGCGGCCGAGGGCCAACAGCGCGTCTTCGTTGTTCGGCGCGAGCTGGTCGAAGATCACGCGGTACGAGCGCACCGCGTTCGGCACCTGGCCGAGCCGCTCTTCGTAGACCTGACCGAGCCGTGTGAAGAGCTCGACCTTTTCGTCCACGTCGGTCGCGGCCTCGGCGCGCTGTTCGAGCACGCTCGACAGCTCCGCCCACTGCTCGAGCGAGCTGTAGATGCGGTCGAGGTTCGCGAGCGCATCGCGCTCGTTCGGCGCGAGCGTGAGGACGTAGCGGTACGTCTCCTCCGCCTTCGCGACGTCCGCGAGCTCTTCCTCGAAGACGCGCGCCAGGCGCTTGCCGATCACCGCCAGCGTGGCGCCGTCGATCGACTCGATGCTCAGCACGTCCGCGTAGGCGTTGGCGAGCTGCTCCCAGCCGCCGTCGAGCATCGCCGCCAGGCGCTCGAGCTCTTCACCCGTGCGCTCGTCGAGCGGGCTCTCCTTGATCGCGCGCACGTAGATGTTGAACGCCATCACCGGATCGAGCAGACGCTCCTCGGCGTCCTCGGCGATGCGGTGGAACATGGCGACGCGCTGCGCCGGATCGCGCGAGTGTTCGAGCTCGGCCTCGCGCACGCGGATCAGCTTCTCCCACTCGGAGGTGGCTTGATAGAGCGGCTCGAGGATCTCGGCGACCGCGAGCTGCTGCGTGCCGGACTCGAACAACGCCTCGAGCGCACGCAAGGTCTCGGTGTGCTCGGGGGCGGCGCTGATCACCTCTCGGTAGGCCTGGATCGCGCGATCCACGTCACCGAGCCGGGTCTGGTAGACCTGACCCAGGCGGAACTTGAACTCGAGGATCTCGTCGGGCGTCTGCCCGATGTCGGCCTCGCGCGCGAGGATCTCCGCCAGATCCGCCCAGCGCTCGGTGTGCGTGAACAGCCGGTCGAGCGAGCGCACCGCGCTCTGGTTCTCCGGGTCCGACTGCAGCACGCGGCGGTAACGCGCCACGGCTTCGTTCACGTTGTCGAGCTGCGTCTCGTAGACCTGAGCGACGCGCAGGCCGAGCTCCACCGAACGCGTCGGATCCTCACTGCCCTCGAGCTTGTCGAGCTCGCGGTCGTAGAGCTTGGCGACGGCCGGCCAGCGATCGATCAGCATGCCGAGCCGCTCGAGCGCGCCCAGCGTCTCCTCGTTCTGGCTGTCGACTTCGACGGCTCG
>JALYWZ010000653.1 GCA_030852505.1 Myxococcota bacterium
GGTCCGCCTCGTTCAGCCGCGGGGCCGCCTCGCTCGCCGGCACTTGGCTCGGCAGGCAGGCACCGACGGGCATCGAGAGCGTCACGAAAGCCAGTATGTGATGCGATCCCCGGCCCGATCAGAAAAAAAGCAGGCCGAGCCCCACCGCGCCGGAGAATCCGGCGGCGGGCACCTCGTGCAGCTCGGTGTCGGGCTCGAACAGGAACCGATCACGGCGGAAAGGCAGCAAAATCCCGAGCTCGGCGCCGAGCGCGAGCGGGCCGAACAGGCGAAGCTCGCCCGAAAGCTCCACTCCAGCCGCGGTCCAGAACACCGATTTTTGGTCGTTCGGTTCGATCTGGGAACCCACCCCGTGCAGGCGCCCGGCATCGAGATACGCGCACGGTCGAATATTCCAGGTGCGATCGAATCCCAAGCGCACCGGACAGCCCTGGAGCCGCGCCGTGATCCAGTCGAACTCCGCGCGGCCGCGCTCGGCGTCGATCGCGCCGCTCCGGGAAAAGATCCCCGACAGCCGGACACGCGGCGACCACAGCGACGGACCCGTCACGGCGAGCTCTGCGTGGGCGCCGAGGCCGAGCGTCGTGCCGGGCATCACCGCGGTCTGCAGCGTGACGCGCTGCCCGACACCGAATCCGATCCCGGGCTCTGCGTTCGCCGGCTCGGCCGGGCTCGGCGGAGCGGGCTCCTCCCCCTGCTTCGGCAGCTCGCGCTTCGGAATCACTCGTTTGGGTGATTGGCGTGTTGGTCGCGGTGGCGCCGGTGATTGCGACTCTCTGCGATTGCGCTGGCGGCGAGCAAGCGGGATTTCGCGATCGGGCCGCGCCAGCGGATCGACGGTGAGCGCGGCGATCAAAGCCATTGCCGACAAGACCTCCTCGCAATCGCCCCCGGGCACCTCGCGCTCGGTGACGTGGCCATCGCTCTCGCGCAGCGTGAGCCGTCCCTCGATGCCCTGCGCGGCCCGCGTGAGCTCGACGTTCAGAGCGAGCGCGGCCTCATCCGAGTCGGCGAGCCGGAGGCGATCCGTGCGCTTCAGCACTTCGTCTTCGAACGCAGCGGCGCTTCCGCAACCCGCCGCAGTGGAGAACGTGACCCGGAACGGCTGAGGGTCCGACGCGGCCGGTTCGGCGAACGAGAGGCTGACCAGGCCCGCGCCACCCAGCACCAAGAGCGCCTGGTGGATTCGAAGCAGGGCGGGCGGAACTGCGATCATCGAGAGGTTACGGGCAGGCCAGAGGGGCCGAACATGCCAGAGATCGCGTATTCTCGGCCAGCTCTTCGCGGGCGGCTCGGGGCGCCTGCCCACGAACACTCCCGGACAGGTCTCCGCCGATCTGGACAAACGCCCGTGTGCCGCCCACTTACGCACACTTCCCGGCGCGACTTTGCGAGTCCTCCGCTTCACCGACCGTGACGCGTGCGCTACCCTACGCGAGGACGGTTGAAAGGCGGCCCGATGTTGAAGAAACGCTCGCTCGGTTTGGCGGTCTCGCTGCCCGTGCTGGTTTTAGGCCTCGGCTGCAGCGATGACTCGAAGGACGATGGCGGGTCCGGCCCGGGCGGCCCAGTACCCCCCGTCGGAGCCGGCGGCGCCCCCGTGGTGATCCCCGGGAACAACGCGGCCAGCGGCGGAATGTCGACGTTCGACGGCGGCGCCACGCCGCTCACGCCCGAAGAAGCCGAAGTGATTCGGAACCAGCAATGCGCGAGCTGGGTGACCGAAGTCGAGGTGGTGCCCGCGATGCTGCAGCTGGTGGTCGACGTCTCGTCGTCGATGAAAGAAAAAGCGCCCGGCGCAGCAGGCAAGAGCCGCTGGGACGTGGCACGCGCCGCGCTGCTCGAGGCGATCGTCGGCGTCGGCGGCGAGGGCCTGCCGGCGAGCGTGTCCGCCGGCATGTTGCTCTACCCGAACCTGGAGACCGGCGTCTCGACCATGCCGCAAGATCCCGGGTTGTGCGTGAACCGCGAGCCGATGGTGTTGCCGGAGGAGCTCGGCCCCGCAGACAGCGAGCAACGCCAGAGGATCCGCACGGGCATCGAGGGCGCACAGCTGTTGTTCAGCACCCCAACCGCGGATGCGTACGACATTGCGCTGAACGAGTCGCTCTTGCCGACGCGCTTCAGCGGGCAGAAGTTCATGCTGCTCATCACCGACGGCGAGCCGACGGTCAATGGGCAATGCTGGACCGAGAGCGGCGGTATCAACGGCGGCGTCGACCCGCAGCCGATCGTGGACATGATCGAAAACGCGGCCAACGAAGAGGACGTGAAGACCTTCCTGATCGGCGTCCCGGGCAGCGAGTCCAACCGGCGCTGGATGTCGCAAGCGGCGATCCTGGGCGGTACGGCCCCGCCCGGCTGCTCCGCCGACGGCGGCCCGAACGGCAACGCCTACTGCCACTTCGACATGACGACGGCGCCCGACTTCGCAGCCGCGCTGCGCGCCGGCCTGAACACCGTGCTCGGCGTCGTGTCACCGTGCAGCTTCTCGTTCGCGGAGCCGCCGGACGGGATGACCATCGATCCCAGCAAGATCAACGTGCTGCTCAGCGACGGCCGCGAAGACACGCTGATCGTGCGCGACGACGTCGGGGATTGCACGGAGGGCTGGCAGCTCACCGCGGACGATAGGATCCTGCTCTGCTCCGACACCTGCGAGCGGGTGCAGTCGAACCCCGGCATCACGGTGGACCTGACCTTCGGCTGCAAGAGTTTCCGCGAGCCGCCGATCGTCGAGTAACGGTCGGGCCGCGGGAGCCGCAGCGCCCAGACCGAACTCTGTCCGCCGCGCGTGGTCGCGGCTCCGCCCACTGCGGAGCTCCGCCCGCGCCCGAGCCGTCGATCCGCTTGCCCCCACGGCGTCCGGAGCTCGCGTTTCTGCGAAATGCATGAAATTCTTCGGGCAGAGGGAAATCTTGAGCCGCCGTCCAGCCGCCCGGGGACATCTACATCGGATGCCGACACTACGGTTCGAGCATGACGGCCCTGCTTCCTTTCCTCCTCCACCCCGAGCGGCGGCTCGCGGGCAAACCCTTGATGGATCGTGGTAGCCGGCTCGACATCCACCACGCGCTCGGGGGCAGGCCCGACCGACGCCGCGCTGGTCGTCGCCGCGCGGGCGGGCGAGCGCTGGGCTCAAGAAGCGCTGTTTCAGCGCCACTGCCGGCTGGTGATCGCGCTTTCCCAGCGCCTGTTGCCGCACTCGGCCGACGCGGACGACCTGGTCCAGGACGCCTTCGTCTATGCCTTCCACCGCCTGGACTCGCTACAGAATCCTCAGGCGTTCGCGGCATGGATTGCGTCGATCGTGGTTCGCACGGCCAGCAAGCGGCTGCGGCGACAGCGCCTTCTCACTCGTCTGGGTTTGCAGCGCAGCGAGCCGGTCGACCTCGACGCAGTGGTCTCCCCCTCGGCGCCGCCCGAAGTGGTGAGCGAGCTCAAGGCCGTCTACGCCCTGCTCGATCGACTGCCGGCAGAGCAGCGCGTCGCGCTGGTGCTACGCCGGGTCGAGGGCATGGAGCTTGCCGAAATCGCCACCGCCATGAAGCTCAGTCTGGCCACCGTCAAACGTCGCCTGGTGCTCGCGGAAGCGCGGCTCGAGCGCGAGCGGGAGCGGGGGTAGCGCCGTGAGCGAATCGGGTGACTTGTCGCGCCACGTGCAGGTCGATATCTCGCCGGCCCGCGTCGCGCGCGTCTGGCAAGCGATCGCGCCGCGCCTCGAACAGACTCCGTCGCGCTCGCGCCGCTGGCT
>JALYWZ010000654.1 GCA_030852505.1 Myxococcota bacterium
CCCTCGCACACCGCGGCGCCCCGCTTGATCTCGAGGATGCAACCTCTGCCCTCGGGGATCCACGGCGCGGACGGCACCACGAACAACGGGCGTCCGAGGCGCCGCGCGTATTTCGCGGCGTTCCTCGCCCCGCTCCGGAACGGGGCCTGCACCACCACGACGAGCTGCGAGAGGCCGACCAAGCAGCGATTTCTCAGGAAAAAAGCGCCCTGCGTCGCGGCCCGGTTCGGGGGCACGAGCGACACGTAAGCGCCGCCAGACGCGAGCACGCGCGCGAACAGCTCCGCGTGCTGCTCTGGAAACGGTTTCAGATAGCCGGCCGGAGCTACGACCACGGTCACGCCGCCGGCTTGGAGCGCGCCCAGGTGGGCCTCGCAGTCGATCCCTTCCGCTCCTCCCGAGAGGATGGCGACGCCCGCCTCTGCCAGCTCCGCTGCCAGCTCGCGCGCGAACTTCGCCCCCTCGAGCGAGGGCTCGCGCGTACCGACGATCGCCACCGCAGGACCGCGTGGTAATTCACCCAGGACGTACAGCCGCCGGGGCGGATCGGGCAGCGACGCGAGCCGCGGTGGGAGCCGATGTCCAGTGAGAATCGAAGGTTCGAGGTCGCTCATCCGGCGCCTTCCGAGCCTTCGGCACGAGCGCGTGCCCGGTTGCGCCGTTCGGACCGGGTCGGGGTACGTGGGGGTACACGGGGCGCTGCTCACGAAAGCCGTAAAGGGTGCTTTCGTTCCACCGCGATCTCTGTGGTAAGAGGCCCCCATGCGTTTCGTGGTCGCGACACACGGCCACTGTTTCGACGGGTTGGCTAGCGCAGCGGTCTTCGCAAAGCTGGTCGGTTCGCTCGATTCCAGATCTTACAAGTTCGAGTTCCGAGCCTGCGGCTACGGCCAGGGACAGGCACGCGCCGATGCGCGCCTGCTCGACGGCGACGACAACGCGATCCTCGACTATCGCTTTGCGAACGCGCCGAAGCTCGGTTGGTTCTTCGACCACCACCGCACGGCGTTCCAGCACGACGAGGATCGCGGGGTGTTCGAGGAGCGTAGCCGGGGCGGCCGCTACTTCTACGACCCGGCCTACACCTCGTGCACCAAGCTCGTGGCAGACGTGGCGCGCGAGCGCTTCGCCCTAGACCTGGGGCTCGAAGAGCTGGTGCGCTGGGCCGACCGCATCGATTCGGCCAACTTCGACACCGCCGAGCAGGCAGTGAGCCGCGCCGACCCGATGATGCAGCTCGTGAGCGTCGTCGAGCACTACGGCGACGACGCCTTCCTCACGCGGATGGTGCCCGAGCTCCTGAGCAAGCCGCTGACCGAGATCGCCAATTCGAACGAGACGCGCGATCGCTACCGGCCGCTCGGACGCAAGCACGAGCGCTTCGTCGAACGGGTGCGGCACAAGGGCGAGCGCCGCGGCCGCGTCGTGTTCGTGGATCTGACGGAGACGGTGCTCGACACGGTCGGCAAGTTCGTCACCTACGCGCTGTTCCCGGACTCGGTGTATTCGGTGATCGTCGGACTGCTGAAGAGCGGACCCAAGATCTCGGTCGGCTATAACCCCTGGTCGGGGCGCCCCCTCGATACCGACATCAGCGCTATTTGCGCGCGTTACGGCGGCGGGGGCCACCCGGTGGTCGGCGGCATCGCCTTCGCGCAGAACGAGGTCGAGCGCGCACGCAGCGTCGCGCTGCAGATCGCCGACGAGCTCGAAGGTTAGACCCCCGCGAACCGAAATGACCCGTTTGCTCGGCGGTCGCTTTCGCAGGGTGCCCGGAGCCCGGCCGCTCGTGCTCGGACACCGCGGGTCGCCCGAGCGCGCGCCCGAGAACACCCTCTCCTCGTTTCAGCTCGCGCAGCAAGAAGGCGCGGACGGCTTCGAGTTCGACGTACGGCTCGACGGCAGCGGCGAGGTCGTCGTGTTCCACGACCGCACGCTGACCCGGATGAGCGGCGAGCGCTCGAGAGCCCGCGTCGACCGTGTGCCGACCTCCGCGTTGAAGCAGATCGAGCTCGGCTCGGGAGAGCGCATCCCGTTGCTGCTCGAGGTGCTCGAGCTCGGCCGTGCTCACGACCTGTGTCTGAACGTCGAGCTCAAGGCGAGCCCGGGCAGCCGTCGCAAGCTGGTGGCTCGCGTCGCAGAGCAGCTGCGTGACGAGCCGCGCGGCCCCGAGCGGCTGCTCTTGTCGTGCTTCGATCCCTGGGTGGTGTGGTGGCTCTCGCACACCCTGCCCGGCTTCGCCGTGGCCTGGCTCGTCCACGATCAGCAGCGCCTCTTCAAGTACGGGGTCGGGCGCGGCCTGCTCGGGGCGGCCGGGATCAACCCGCAGCACACCTTGCTCGAGCCCGCGCGGGTCGAGCGCTGGAAGCGCGGGGGCGGCCTGGTCAACACCTGGACGGTGAACGATCCCGTGCGAGCCCGCGAATACGCGGAGCTCGGCGTGGATTCGATCATCTCCGACGTGCCCGGGAAGATCCTGGCTGCGCTGGCTTGATATCGAGGCGCGGTCTCAGCGCGCGTCGCCGCAGGGCGAGCTCACGACTCGCACCCCCGGTGCTTTCGTCTGCTGAAAGGCGTCGGGCACGAGCGGCGGGTTGTGATGCGCCTCCGACGTGGAGAGCGCGAGGTCGTGCCCGGCGGTCTCGACCACGAAGCGGAACGTGCGAGGGAGCTCGGCGTCACAGGCTGGCCCGCTCGGCAGGAGCGGCTCGTCGAAGCCTTCGGGATCGACCCGCGGCGGTGCAGTCACGATCCGCGAGTGGCCGCCGAGCTCGACCCGGTAGAGCTCGACGCCGGCCTGGCGCACGCTGGTGCTGAGCACGCGCAGCCGCTGCTGGGACCAGGGCAGAGCGAAGTCCTGATCCCTCGGGATCAGGCGGATTTCCTGCTCCGCCTGGTGACGGCTCCGGACGCGGATCCGGTAGCTGCCGCCCGACCAGTCGATGCTGGCGCCCGCGGGCTCGTGCACCAACACGGGTGACTCGCCGCGGAGCAGCTGCACGAAGCCGTGCGGCGGCAACGGCACGCGCGTGAAGCGCTCGAGGTTGCAGGTGCTCGCGGGCCCGACCAACAGGCTCTTCTTCGACAGATCGTAGAGCGCAAAGCGCGAGCCGTCCGAGGTCAAGGTCGACAGCGTGGCCCCGAAAGGGCTGAACACGTCGAGCCGCACGTTCTCGGGCTGGCTCACCAGGTAGAGGACGTTGCCGCGCACGCGGCCGTCGGGTCCGTAGTAGTCGATCTTGCCCTCGGCGCTCACGCCGTGGCTGCACGCCTGCACCTCGCGCAGCCGGTCGAGCGCGGCCTCCGCAGACGGAAACCGCGACGCCGGCGCTGCGCGCGAGCACGCAACGCCGGACACGGCCGCGACCAGTAACAGCGCCCGGAGGCGGAGCGACGAGCTCATCCCCTTGCCGTTCCTAACGCTCCGGGCATGGGCTCATCCCGCGGTCGCACGCAGGCCGTCGAGCAGGTCCCAATCCGGGAGCGGCACGCGCACCTGACGGCCCTGCACCGCGACGCCGTACTCTTCGCACAGCTTCGAGAGCCCGATCCCGTCGATCACCGAAATCGGTGTCGCGCCGGCCGCCGCCGCTTCTTCCCGCGCTCCGGACAGGACCTGGCCGGTGGTGATGATCAGACCCGCGGAGGCCGAGCCGTAGTGGTGCAAGGCGCCGCGCAGCTCGGTCACGCGCTCGCGGCCGATCTCGCGGCCGTCGCGTCGCACCACGACGGCGGTGCGCAGATCGCCGGC
>JALYWZ010000123.1 GCA_030852505.1 Myxococcota bacterium
CACGAGTGGATGGCATGGCGCCGCGACGTCAAGGGCAGTTCGCCGGCGTCGCTGCGCGACAACCGCTCGATGCTCAAGGAGCCGGGCGAGGCGCACAAGCGCGGCCCGGGCGTCGCGCGCGGGCTGATCATGGAGCGCTTCGGCGATCGCCTCATCGGCGAGATCACGACACGCGATGTCTCGAGATTTCTGCGCGACCTCGACGCCGAGGGCCGGTCCGGCCGCAACGTGAACAAGCACCGCGCCCTGCTGCACGCGATCTTCAACTACGCGATCCGGCCGGACACGTACGGCGACCTCGTGGCCGTCAACCCGGTGAGCGCGACCGATCGCCGCTACCAGCCGCCGCCGGCGCCGTTGAACCATTACGAGCGCCACGAGATCGAAGCGCTCGTGCGCGCATGCGAGCGCGGGGCGCATCGAGCGATCCGGAACTACCGGAGACGCCCGGTGATCGAGAGCGCCGAGGAGCTGGCCGTGCGCGCCGCCGAGGACCAGCAGGACGGAGCGGCCTTCTCGCTGATGTTCTACTCGGGCCTGCGGCTCGGCGAGCTGCTCGCACTGCGCTGGCGCCACGTCCGCTTCCTGCCCGATCTCTCCGGCGTGATCGTGACTGTGGAGAAGGCCGTGAGCGCCGACGTCGAGAAGGCGCCGAAGAGCGGACGCTCGCGCGATGTGCCCGTGGCGCGGCCCGCAGCTGAGGCGCTCGCCCGGCTTGGCCAGCGCGAGGAGTTCACGTCGTCCGACGACTACGTTTTCTGCAACCGCTTCGGGCAGCGGTTGGACGGCTCAGCTCTGCGCCGGCGCTACAAGCGCGCCGCCGAGGCCGCCGGCCTCCGCCCCATCCGCCTCCACGGCCTCCGCCACGCCGCCGGCTCCGTCCTCGCCCGCAACGGCGTCTCCCTCGTCACGATCCGAGACTTCTACGGCCACGCGGTTCTGGCGACGACGAACCGGTACCTGCATTCGAAGCTCGACACCGAGGCGGTGGCGGCGATGAATGCGGCGCATGGGCTCGATCCGTAAGCACAGCTTCAGCAACAGCGCGGGCAGGAACCGCGCGACAAACCGCGGACGGTTTTTCTACATCCGATCATCCAAGCGTGCTACTCTCATCCCCGCATACGTTCCAGGGCCTGACTGGGGTGCCTGGCCATACGAGCGTAGAAACCTTCCGAACGGGGACCACATGGTCCCCGTTCGTTTTTTCCGCCTCGGCCCTGAAAGACCAAAGACCTCCGGTCGGAGGCCTCTGGGACGAGCAAAGCGGTCATAGGACTCGGCACGCGATGGATGCGTCCGAGTGCGTAGTCGCGCGGCAGCCTACAACACTCCATCGCTGTCACGCTCGCCCCGTATGATCGGCCCGCTGTGAGCGAACTGGAGCGGGCACTCTCACGACTGGACAAGCTGCTTGCCTGGTCGCAGGAGCACGAGCCCGAGATCGCCCGCAACGAGGCGGCTACCCGCCTCCACCTCATCGATCGTCTCCTGCTCAATGTCTTGGGTTGGCCACGTCACCAGGTCGCCCCGGAGGACGCCCAGGACGGCACCTTTGCCGACTATGTACTCGGGGATCCTCGCCAACTCGTGGTCGAGGCAAAGCGCGAGGGAAAGACGTTCGTACTCCCACCGGAGACGCCGATCGTCACGGACTTGCCGACGCTTTTCCGGCTCGATTCGGGTTTCAGAGCGGTCGTCGAGCAAGCGCGAAGATATGCCTACGAGCGCGGACTGCCGTACGCGTGCGTGAGCAACGGCCACCAGCTGGTGGCCTTCCTCGCTGTACGGACCGATGGAGTCGCGCCGCTGAGAGGCCGGGCCCTTGCCTTTCCGTCCCTCGAAGCGATGCGTTCAAACTTCGGCACCCTCTGGAACGCACTCTCCAAGGTCGGCGTCGAGGGCCGGCGCTTGGCCAACTTGCTCTCCGGATCAGAGTCCGCTCCACCACCATCCAAGCTGTCCAACATGATCGGTGGCTACCCAGGGTTTCAGACACCTGGCGACCTCGAAACAGACCTCAAGATCCTGGGAGAGCTGTTCCTGATTGACCTTGTCGAACAGGAAGAGATTAGCGACGAATTCCTGCGTCAGTGCTACTGCAGCAACGGCGCTCTGTCGCAATACGCAGCGGTAAGCCGTGACATTCTCAAAGCGCGCTATTCGTAGGCCCTGGCAAAGGATCTGGAGGTAACGGTAGCTCCGGCCCGGACGCGCCGCGGAGTCGCTCCCGAGATGCTCGCGGCGACAGCAAGCTCCAGTCTGACGACTCGTCCGATCGTTCTTCTGGGCTACGTCGGAGTAGGCAAGAGCATGTTCATCCGCCACCTTGTGCGCATCGAGGCGAAGGACCTTTTCGAGAAAGCCATGGTGCTCTATATCGACCTTGGCGCAGAACCAGCATTGGAAAGACTCGAGCCGTATGTCGCTGAGCACTTCATCCGCGAGCTGAAGAGACGTCATGGCGTAAACATCTTCGAACGCGACTTTGCGCGACGGGTTTACGCGCAAGACCTCGCCGAGTTCCGCGAAAGCCCATGGGGCGAGCTCGCAGAAACCAACGAAGCTAAGTATCGCGAGAAAGAGATCGAACATCTCGCTGGGCTTCTGGAGAAGCGCGAAGAACACCTCAAGCGATCACTGGACCACCTCTCCGAGCACGGGAAGCATCAAGTCGTCACGATTCTTGACAATGTCGACCAGCGGGAGTCGGCTTTTCAAGACAGGATTTTCGTCCTCGCTGAGACTCTGGCAAAGACATGGCCCGGGACGGTGTTTGTGGCGCTTCGTCCCGACACCTTCAACCGATCAAAACGGGCTGGAGCCCTCACCGCGTATCAACCACGCGTCTTCGCAGTTGCGCCGCCTCGCGTTGACGACGTGATCCAAAAGCGCCTTTCGTTTGGCCGCGCGCAAATCACTGCCCACGGGCGCCTCCCCGCTACCCATCAAGCGGTAAGAAACACAGATGATCTGTACAACTATTTGGACATTCTCGCCCGCTCGTTTCGGCGACGAGACGAATTGAAGGAACTCATAGACAACCTGAGCGGGGGAAACATTCGCCGCGCGCTTGAGCTTCTCACTACTTATATCAGCAGTCCCCACGCTGGGGCCGAGCGTGCGCTCAAGACCTATGATGAACGCGGTGCTTACTTCATCCCCTATCACGTGTTCTTGAAGGCGATCATGCTGGGCGATCGGTCCCACTACGATCCCTCTTCCTCACTGGTCGCGAATCTCCTGGACATCAGTACCGATGATCCGCGGGAGCACTTCCTGCTCCCGATCCTCCTCTCGCTGCTCCGGCGCACTGCAGAGCCAGGAGTTCACGAGGGTTACGTGCCGGTTGGGCGCGTGTATAGCTTCTGCCAAGACCTGGGATTTACGCCAGTCCAGATCGCATGGCAACTCGACCGCGCGGTGGCCGCCAATCTTATCGAGGTGAGCCCTCTGGATGGCGCGCCGGAACTCTACCGCTCAACAAGTATCGGAAACTACACCGAGCAGAGACTGCTTAGCACCTTTACCTACATCGACGAGATCATCGTCGATACGCCAGTAACGGATGATATTCGGCGCGCGGTCTTGGAAGACGTTCGCGCTACCGACCTGCGACTTCAGCGTGCACGCGGCTTCTGCAGCTACCTCGACTCTGCGTGGGATCAAGTCGCGAGCAGAGATTCGGGCTTTGACTGGCTCGCACGGTCCACCTCTCTTGCCAGAGAGATGGACCGGATTGAAGCGCTGCTGTCAGGTCAGCGCCGCCCACCGCGCACACCAGACATAGACTTCTAACAGCAGTCGGCACGAGAGGAAGCTCTGATGTCTGAGGCTGCAATGATGACCACCTGCTGGTGATCCTCCAGCTCTGCCAGCGCCCGCATTCCCGGCGCCGAGCATCCCAGGATGAACTCCCAGTCGCCGATCAGGTAGAGCCGTCTGCGAGCTCGTGTGAGGGCGACATTCAGCAGCTTGGCCGCTGAAATCGCGCGATCGGTGCCATGGAGGTTGGCGTGGCTGACCCAGCGCGGTCGGTGGTCCTGCATGAGGTCGACGACGACCGTGTCGTACTGGCGACCCTGGAAGGCGTGCGCGGTGCCGCACTCGATCGGGGTTCCGTCCTCGTTCCGCAGTCTGAGGTGGCCTGCTCTGTCGGCCTGGCCACGGTACGGGGTGATGAACCCGATGCTCGATCCGGCGCGGAGGTCAGGTCGCGCGGCGATCGTGCGGAGAAGCTCGAGGCCGAGGGGACACCACCACGATCTGCCAGCTGCCAACAGGGGCTTGTCGCCGTGCGTGGACGTGTCGAGCACCGTGATCACAGTCCCGTACTCGTTCGTCACGGAGTCCGCCGTTTCTAGGAGACCTTCGTAACAGAAGGCGTTGACGACGTCGGCGATGATCCGGGGGAACCGGTGCTGGCAGGAGAGCGCGGTGCAGCGGGCATGCCGCTCGGCGGTCTCACGATCGTGGATGCCGACGAGCGTGAAGACGTCGGTCCCCTGCCACGGATGCGCCTCGGGGTCCGCGGAGTCCGTCTCTGAGATCGGCGCGTTCTGCAGGAAGTCGCCGACCGCTGCGAAGGTGCGATCCGCTCGCGAGCCGGCGAGGATGATCTCGGGTGCTGAGATGCTCGCCGCCTCGTCGAGGATCACGATGTCGAACTGCCGCTCTCTCAGCGACGACATGAAGACGTAGGTCGCGAGGGTGCAAGCCACGACTCTGGCCTCGCGCAGCAGCCGGTCGCGTGTCGCCTTCTCTTCGGCGGCGAGCTCGTCCTTCGCCTTGTGCAGTTTCTGGCGCTCCACGTCGAGCCGCTCGACGATTGGGCCTACTGCACCTAGCCGCTCGATGGCCTCGAGCCAACCTCTCTCATGTGCTTCATCAAAGAGCGCGCGCGCCTCGGCCGCCGGCATCTTGGCGGCGATCTCCTCCCACTTCCAGATCTCGTGGTCGAGGTCGCCCTCGCGCCCAGCCAGTTCCTCCTCGGCTACAGCGAGCCGTCCTGCAGCTGAACGTTCGGCGGCGGCCTGCCGGGCACGCTCCGCAAGCCCGACAAGAGCAACATGCGCTGACTCGGCAACCGCCCGGCATCGCTCAGCGTGGCGCCTCGTCTGATCGAGCAAGGTGCCGGCATCATCGGCTGCCCGAAGAGCCGCCGCGTGATCGGACGCCAGAGCTTCCACCCGCCGCCTGCGGATAACCCGCATCGGCGGGAGCAAGCGAGCACCAAGCGTGTCGGCATGCCCCTGGGCGAGCGCAAGTCGAGATGCGCTCGCGTCTCGTTCCGCTTCCGCTCTCGCGAGTGCAGCAGCAGCCGCAGCCAGTCCGCGCTCCGCCTCGTCGCGCGCTTCCTCACTTCGTAGATGCGCAGCCTCGGCCTGGGACCGCTCGGCATCCGGCACGTCGAGACGCTCCGCCTCCGCCGTGTGGCGCACCAACTGCTGCCGCATCGCGGTTCGCTCGGCCTCGATCTCTCCAAGCCGCGCCGTGAGATCCGCGATCCTGCGCTGTGCGTCCAGGACCTCTTGCGCACGCTCGATCTTGGCGTGATCTACGCCCGTAAGTAGCCGATCCAAAGCATCCTTCTCAGCACGCGCCTCGTGCTTTTCGTTGGCGGCGATCCGCGCCTCCAGCGCCTCGCGGCGCTCAGCCGTCTGGTTGAGGACCGCTGCAGCTTTCCCGACCAGCAGGTGATCGTGACCTCGCACCCTGGCCGAGACTCTGGGCTCCGTGGACTGTGTCGCGACCCGGATGACATCGCCGCACTCGAATTCGACGCCGGTGTTCGGGTCGGCGACTCCCTCGATCACGTTGTCGACCGCGACGTGCGCGTGGGATGCAATGAGCACTGAGCGATCAGCGGCGAGCGCGCTGCGAACGGCTTCCGTGATGACGGTCGTCTTGCCGGTTCCGGGCGGCCCCCATACGAGCCAACCACCGGGACTGGTGATCGCGTCGAGCGCATGCTGCTGACTCGCATGAAGCTCAATCGGAATGGATGAAAGCGGGAGCGGGTCGCGAACCGCCGGTCCGCCCGGGGCCCAGAGCTGCGTCGCCGCCTTTCCCTCTGGCGCATCCTGCAGCAGGTCGAGAAGCCTCTGTCTCAACCGTAGTTCGAAATCGTCGACGTAGAAGACGTGCACGCTCTCCACGCCACGCAGTGAGGCACGCGTCTCGTCGGGGATCCGAAGCTGGAGTCTCCCCGAATACCGGTGCTGGAAGAGGACGACGCGGCGGTCCTCCGGTGCCGGACGTGGTCCCTCCGCGACGAAGAGGAACTGGTCCTTCCAGGAGACGCTGGTCAGGTCTGGAGGAATCGGAATGACCAGCGGGTCGTTGCCGGTCGGCAGCGGGACGGGACTTCTCGTCGTCAGCCGCTTGTGGTTGCCTCGCTGCTGGATCGACGCCATGTCCGCTTCGACCGCGTCGACCGCCAGTTGGCGCAGCTCTTCCCAGGAGGGCGCCGCCTCCTTTGTGTGCGATCCCACCGCCATGCAGATGAAGCATCGGCGGCGGAAACTCGGCGCTTGAGCGCTCAGGATTTGGCCTTCGAGCCTGCGTCCGCACGAGAAACCGCCCCGTACCGTCCGGAGCCGGCCGCAGAATCTCAGTTCAATGGGCGACGAGTCTCTCGACAACGCTCCGCGGCACCCCAGCCTGGCCAGGCGAAGCCTCGTGGCCTGGCCCGGCTATCACTCCGGCCTTGCCATCGATCAGCTCGACCGCTCGGTCATCGGCGCGATCGCGAAGCCGCTTCCTCACGCCGTGCAGGATCCGAGACCGGTGGCGGAGGCGCTCCGGCTCGGAATGGGAGTCGTCCTGCCGGGTCAGGCCTGGCGAAACCAGCTGCCGATCGGTCACGGGAAGCGCACCGGGATGTTCTCGGGGCTTCCGCATCATCGCCCTGACAAACAGCTCGACCCCGAAGCTCGGCGGTTCTCGGCGACGTTCGCAGAGAAGTACGCCGCTGATCATCTCGACGCTGAGATCAATGCTGGCGCAACTCTGCTGACCACGCCGGGCCACGTGCTCGCACATGAGGGCTCAACCGGTCGGGAGAACGAGCTTCTGCTTGCCCGGCTGGCGGTGGAGGAGTTCGTCGCGCGCCGCGCTGCTGCGCCGCCACCGAGACGAGCAATGACCATAAGACGTGAGATCTACGCGACCGTCGTTGTCCAAGCCGTTCACGCACGACAGCCTGTCGCTATCGACCAGCTGGTCAACGCCTACGCCAGTCTTGAGGGCGTATCGGGCTACTGGATCATTGCTGCAAATTGCAGAGGAGGAGCAGCAGACGTGGCTGGCTACGCTCGGCTTGCGCTCTCCCTTCAGGCGGCCACAGGTCGTCCCGCGGTCGTCTCCTGTGTGGGCGACGCGCATCTTGCCCTGCTCGCGAGCGGTGTCGCAGCGACCTGTGCAGGTGTGCACGGGATGTCGTTCGCCTTTCCCCCAAGAGAACTCCCCGCGCGCGAGGGAGATGAAGAGCAAGGGCTCGGGATCCATGTCTACCATCGGGCCGTCCTTGGAAACGTGGGTCCACTCGGAGCCGACGGTGAGCGTGCGCGCACTGCGCTTTTTGCAAGCGCGCCTTGCCCATGTGGACACCATCCGGCGAATAGGCCGCCGAGAGGTCGCCGACAGACGATCGCACACAACAGCTGGGCTATCGGCAGAGACGCTCTCGTGTTCTCGGTTCCCAAGGTTGTCATCGCCGAACAGCGACTGGACCAGCGCGTTCAGCGGGCTGCCCGCCGGCGCAGTCTTCTCGGCTTGAGCGGTGTGAAACCGGGCTTCAGAAGCGTGCCGAGAGCGGCGGCCGAGCTTCGCGCCGCCAACAATCAGCCGGGCGAACGGCCCGGCTAGTTCGCGCTCCGGCTCGCAACCGCTCGCATCGCCCACTCGGTCATCGTGTGTCCGGCCAGGGCCGCCGCGCGCTCCCAAGCGATCGCGGACGGAAGGAGCGCCGGATCGAGATGCACACCGACACAGCTCTGAGATCCCAGCCGCTCGGTGAGACGCATCGGCAACGCGACGACGTGTCGGGGGCGCTTCCGCGCCTTCGGTCCGCGATCGAGCGCCTGCAGATAGGCGGACAGCGGCTCGGACAACTCGCAGGTCACCGTCGCGGCTCGAGCGGCGGCGTCGAGCTCCGACTCGAACCCGTCGGCCTCCAGGGCCTGGAGATCGTCACGAAGCAGTGAACGCTCGACCGTCACAATCGCCGCCAGCTCGAATGCGACGCCGAAGACACCTGCGGCGCGCAACAGCGGCGTGGCGTCGTCGTTCGAGATCGGCCAGGGCTCGCACCGGTCTGCCGGCCGCGCCGTCGGGAGTGGTGCGTCCCATGTCGACGAGCTCGAAACCTCTTCCGCGAAGTCTGCTGCTCCCCCGACGACAAGCTTCAGCGGTCGTGCGGCGGCGGCGCGACCAGCCTTTTCCGAGGCTGAGGGCCGATTGACGGTCATCTCGAACCTCTTCCCCGCTCGATGCCGTCAGCAAGCCGCTTCAGCTCCTGCCTGACCTTCCGCAGCTCGGACAGGATCTCCTCCTCGAGGCCGCGTCTCCCCGCATCACGACCGGCGAGCCGGAGCAGCTCGATCCGATCGGTCGCGAGGACCTCGGCGATGCGCTCGATGACCTCGTCCGACGGTGGGCCGTAGTCGCCCGTCTCGATCCGCGACAGGTGGCCCGAGCTCATCGGGATCTGCTCCGCCAGCACGCGCTGCGTGATCTTCCGCTCTCGACGGAGCGATCGCACGCGCTCGCCGAAGGCGCGGGCGCGCTTGACCTGCGATGGCGGTCGGCGAGCTGGCATGGGTGTCTTCTACGTCCGCGGCGGTTCCTATCCTTGATGCATTGCGCAAGACACGGCATACTGTGGCATAACCAAACCAGCAAACGGCCCGCCCGACTGCGCGAACAGTGGAGCGGCGCCCCGACCCACGGAGGGTGATCTTCATGGGACAGACCGGACGCGACCTCGCCCATCCGGCTCGGTGATCCGAGTCGACGCGACGGTCCGGTCCGATGCCCCGGGCGAAACAGCCAGGTCTTGCTGCAGCGGGCACGCCGCCCGCCAACCGTACAAAGAGGGTGCCCCCGCGACGCGCGAACGTCCGGGGGCGTGGCACCGAAGGAGTGATCTCCGATGCATGCACACCGTACCGAGTGCAGGACAACAGACGTAGGTGTGATCGCCGTCCGGCGATCAGGCGGGCCGCGCGCTCGAAAGCAGTCTGCCGAGCACCTTGCGCTCGGTCTCACCGTCCGCGGACTTCGCGGTCAGCAGGGCCTCTCTCAGGAGGAGCTCGGCCACCGTGCCGATCTCCACCGCAACTACGTCGGCGCGATCGAGCACGGCGAGATCAACCCGACGTTCCGCGTCCTGCTCAAGCTGGAGCGCGGCCTCGACGTTCCACTCGTGGAGATGATGGAGTTGCACGACCGCCTCCGAGCGAGACGAGGCGAGCGGTGACCACCGCACACCGTGCATCTAG
>JALYWZ010000655.1 GCA_030852505.1 Myxococcota bacterium
CAGTTGTCGAGGACCACCAACAGCCGATCGGTCGATAGTGGTTTTTCCAGAAAATCCAGGGCGCCGAGCTTGGTCGCACGAACGGCCAGGTCGATGGTGGCGTGGCCACTCATCATGATCACGGGTGGTTCGGCTGCGGTTTTGCGCAGTCGCTGCAGGAGCCCGATTCCGTCACCGTCTGGCAGGGCGACGTCCAAAAGCACCATATCGAAGGTCTTTTTGGCGAGCCGCTCTTCGGCCACGCCGATGCCGCCGGCGACGTCGACGGCGTAGCCCTCGAGCGATAGCGCTTTCTTCAGGGTGCTCAGGATCGACGGCTCGTCGTCCACCACCAAAACTTGGCCGCGGGCCATGCTGGGCCAGAGTAACCCAGCCCGAGCTCGAAGCGGGAGTGCTAACCTCGCCCTCCCGGCTTTCTCTCGCCCATGCAGAACCCCCTGCCCGCCCTGACCGGAACGCTCGACTCCACGCCGCTCGTCAATCTGCTGGTGTACGCGCTCGATCATCGCCTGACCGGCACGCTGGTGTTCGAGCAGGAAGACGGACAGAAACACGCCGTGTTCCTCGACGATGGCTCGCCGGCCAAGGCGCGCCTCGCCGGCGGCGGCATGTTCCTCGGAGAGATGCTGGTCGAGCTCGGAAAGATCACGCGCGCCGCACATCAGAGCACCTTCGAGCAAGCCTCCGCCGACGAGCGCCTCTACGGCAGCGTTCTGATCGAGCGCGGCCTGTTGGACGAGCTAGCGCTCCGGGAGGCGCTGCGCGAGCAACTCGCGCGCAAGCTCGACTTCATCGCCAGCCTGCCGGGCGCGACTGTCTGGGGCTTCTACGACCGCATCAACTACCTGGAGCGCTACGGCTCCCCGGAAAATCTTCGGGCCAAACCGCTGGCGCTGATCTGGCAGCTGGTGCAGAAGCACGCCGAGCCGGGGCGGGTGGCGGAGGTGCTCGATCGCGTGGGCTCGCGCGTGCTCCGGCTGCATGCGGATGCGCCGGTTCTACGCTTTCATTTCGGGCGCAACGAGCAAGCCGTGATTGAGGTGCTGCGCGCCAAACCGCAGCCGCTGTCGGAGCTCGAAGCGCGCGACCTGGTCGAGCCCGCGCGACTCGCCGAGCTCGTCTACATGTTGGCGGTGACACGGCAGCTCGAGCTCGGGCAGCCGGATCTGATGCCGCTCGGCTCGAGCGAGCCTCCCTCGTCCTCGAAGCTCTCGACGCTGCCGCACCCGCCCGCTCACGGCGCGGTGATGTTTCGCAGCCTCTCACCGGGCGGGACGCGCGCCACACCCGCGCATCACGTCTCGTCCTCGCCCGCCCCAGCGACGACCACGCCGCCCCCCTCGGGCGATCCCGAAATTCGCGCGTTCCAGGCCGAGATCGAGGCCAAGCTCGCGTTGCAAGATGCGAGCTACTACGAGCTGCTCGGTGTGCCGGAGACGGCCACGTCCGCCGAGATCCAGGAGAGCTACCTGAAGCTCGCGAAGAAATGGCACCCCGACCGGCTGGGTCCGGAGTTCGACGACGTGCGGGAGGCCGTGACGCGGATCTTCTCGCGGATGAGCGAGGCACAACAAACGCTGTGTGACGTCGCCAAGCGCCGCGACTACGACAACCGCGGTCAACGCGCGGCGAGCGACGCCGAGGAGGCGGAGCACGTGCAGCGCGTGCTCCGCGCGGCGACGGCTTTCCGGCGCGCGGAGATCCTGCTCAAGCGCAACGCCCTCGCCCAGGCCGAAGAAGAGGCGAAGAGCGCGCTCGCCGACGATCCGAGCCAGCCCGAGTACCGCGCGCTCTTGGCCTGGCTCGAAGCCCAGAAGCCCGGCGCCGATTTGAACGTCGCGATCGCCGCGCTCGACAAGGTGATCAGCGCGCTGCCGAACGACGTGCGCCCGCGTTGGTACCGGGGGCAGCTCTACAAGCGCGTCGGCCGCGACAACCGCGCGATCCGCGACTTTCGCGCGATCGTGGAGCAGGACCCGCGCCACGTCGATGCGCAGCGCGAGATCCGCCTCTATGAAATGCGCAACACGGGCGGCTCGCGCCCGCCGAGCGACCGCCCGAGCCTCCCGCCGCCGGAGCGCAGCTCCAAGCTCCCGCCGGACGACAAGGCGAAGCTGGGAACCGGCGCGAGCGGCTTGTTCAGCCGGCTCTTCAAGCGCTGACGCTCGAAGAGCTCAGTACACCCGGTACTGACCGGCCATCACGATCAGCGCCAGGAGCTGCATGGTGCCGTTGTAGTAGCGCGGGTCGTAGGTCGGGATCGGCAGGTTCCAGACGGCCTCGATGAAGGCCGCGCTGGCGGGCAGCGTGGAGAGCATCGCGACCGGGCCGTTCGCCGCAACCAGCGAGGGCTCGCGGTCCCCCTGGACGAGAGTCCCGTCGAGCGTGTACACGCGCCCGTAGGTGTTGATGCCGACGGCGTCGAAGAAGGCGATCATCCGGTCGGAGTGCTCGACGTGCCAGGCGTCGCTGCCGAACCAGATCCGATCGAGCGCGATGTTGTAGCTCGCGCGGTAGCCTTCGGGCTCGAAGGTTTCCCAATCCTCGACCGGCTTGCCGTCGAAGTACGCGCGCCAGGGTAGAAAGCCTGTTTCCGGGTGTTCCGCGCGCTTCCAGTAGCTGCGCGCCGCCGCGGCCGCTTCGGCGTAGAACGCGTCTCCCGTGGCCTGAGCCCAGAGCTCGTAGAACGCTGGCATCTCCACCGAGGGGCGCGTGTACGAGGCCGTGCTCGTGTTCGGAAAATCGAACACCAGCTTGGTCTCGGCGTCGAACGTGTCCGTGACGCCGTCGACGATGCCGCCGTTCATCAGCTCCTTGTTGCGGATCAGGTCGAGCACCTCGAGCGCTTCGAGCTCGTAATTGACGCTGCCCGTGCTGCTGCCCCAGCGCCCGTGCGCGAAGATCAGCGCCATCAACATCTGCTGCAGCCCGTACGGGTCGTAGCAGTCCTCGGCCTCGGCGAGCGTCTGACAGCGCGAGCGGAAATAGCCCGCGTTCGGGCCCGTCGTCACCTTGAGCGTGCCGTCGGCGTAGCGCCAGAGCTTGTCGAACTCTTCTCGCTTGTCGAGCTCGACCGTGATGATCATGCCGTGGCCGATGCCCTCGGTCCGCACGTCGTCGTGCAGCGTGTCGCGGATGTACGCGGTGTCGTCGTCCAGCTCGTAGTACACGGCCTCGCTGGCCGGATCGCCGTGGAACAGCTGATCGAAGGTCTTGCTGATCTTGGTCGAGATCTCGCGGTCGGTCTTGCCGAGCACGTCCCTGAACACGTTCGGGTAGGTGTCGGGCCCGGTCAACGGCTTGAGGCCGCCGGTTCCCACGAGCCCTCCGCTGCCTGCGGCTCCGCCCGTTGCGAGTCCGCCGACACCACCCTCCGGGGTTACACCTCCAGCCCCTGCTTCGCCGGCGCCCGCGCTGTCACCGCTGGCGCCCGCTTCGACGTCCGCGCCGCCTGTGCCGCCCGCGATCTCACTCGCGTTGTAGCCGACCGTATCGACGGTGCTCCCGCAGGCGACCGCGAGGAACACGAGCACTGAGCCCCGCAGCAGTGCCGGGTTGCACCGTGCTGCGGAGAGCCGTGTCATGCCCATCTCCGATGACGCCGGCGCGCTCAGCCACCGAGCAAGCGCCGCACGCGAGCCGAAAGCACGCTCTTCGGGTGGTGCCGCAAGAAGGCCTCGGCCCGACGGCGCGCTCCGTCCGCGTCGCCGCTGCGCTCGAGCGCGTCGATGCGCAGCACCTC
>JALYWZ010000656.1 GCA_030852505.1 Myxococcota bacterium
TGTTCGCCGCGGCGCCCGGCCTGGTCGTGCCCTGGGAGAAGACGGGGGAAGAGCGCGTGCTCGGCGCGCTGCCGCCGCCAGCCGTGTCGCGGCTCGTGCGCTCGGGCCGCAGCGGCGATCGGCTGCGACTGCCGGATGTTTCGCGCAATGCGCTTCCGATGTATGTCGAGCAGGTGATCCGCTATTCGCTCGAGGGCGGGAGCGATCCGCCGGCGCGGCTCGCCGACTTGATCGCGCTCAGGGTGGACTCGCTCGAGCCGCACGCGCGCCGCGCTCTCCAGGCGCTGGCGGTGCTCGGGGATCGGGTGGCCTCCGAGTCCGTGGCGGAGCTCTTGCCGCGCACCGAGCAGCTCGAGCCCGCGATCGACGCGCTGGTCCGCGCCGGCATGATCGTGAAGGACGACCGGCTCAGCACCGCGCACCCGCTGCTGCGCGAGATCGTCGTGGCCGGCATTCCGGTGGCGGTCCGCCGCGAGCTCCACAAGAAGGCGCTGGATGCGCGCGAGAAGCTGGGCGCGCCGATCGAGGTCTCGGCCACGCACGCCTGCGAAGCGGGAGACTCGTTCCAGGCGCTGCTCTTGCTCGAGCAAGTCGCAGAGCGCGCGGCGAGCCGCGGCGACTCCAAGGCCGAGGTGCTGGCGCTCCGGCGCGGGCTCGAGATCGCGCGCGAGGAGATCGCCCGAGGCGAGCTCGACGATCCGCTGCGCGCCATGCTGATCTTCGGCCAGAAGCTGGGCGCCGCGCTGACCCGCAGCGGGAACCTGGCCGATGCCGAGGGCGTGCTTCAAGAGGCGCTAGACATCGCCGGCCCGAACGGCGCCGATCGGGCCAAGGTGCTGTCGGCGCTCGCCCACGTCGCTTACGGCCGGCAGCGTTCGGGCGAGGCCGTGGGCTTCATCGAACAGGCGATCGAGGTCGCGCAGCGCTCGGGCGCGCACGACCTCGTGTCGCAGTTCAACGACACTCGCCGCGCCTGGGCCTGACGTGCAGACGGCACCGCCGAATCCGGGTGCGCCGGGCGCGAGGACGGGTCTCGTCAACCCCGACGTCGTGACGCGCTGGGATCTGGACAAGACCTACTTGCGGAGCCGCTTCGACACGCTGAAGGAGCTGTTGAACGCGGCGCTCGAGACGCCGGAACAAAAGCGCGCGGTCCCCGGCGCCGCCGCGGTGTTGCGCGAGCTCTCTGGCCGGGGCGCGCGCGTGCACATCCTGAGCGGCAGCCCGCGCCAGATGCGCGGCAAGCTCTCGGCCAAGCTCGCGCTCGACGGCGTGCGCTACGACGAGCTGACGCTGAAGCCGAACCTGTCGAACCTCGCCAAGCTGCGCTTTCGAGCGCTGCGCGATCAGCTCGGCTACAAGCTGCCGGAGCTGCTCGCCGCGCGCGCCCGCGACCTCGAGCACGAGTACGGCAGGCGTCACCCGCGCGAGATCCTGGTGGGTGACGACTCGGAGTCCGATGCCTTCGTGTATTCGCTCTACGCAGACATCTGCGCCGGTGTGCTGGAGCTCCCCGCGCTGCTGCGGGTGCTCGAGGTCGGCGAGGCGTACTCCGCCGCGATCCGCGACTGCCGCGCTGCGCTGCCACGCATCACCCAGCACGACGTGGTGGACCGGATCCTGATCCACCTGGACGGCCAGACGCCCCCCAGTCGCTTCCGCCATTACGGGTCGCGGCTGGTGCCGTTTTACAATTATTTTCAGGCCGCCTGCGTGCTCCTCGAACGGCGCGTGCTCTCGCCGGAGGCCGTGTTGCGGATCGGCTCGGAGTTCTTGGAGAAGCACGGCTTCTCGCCGGATTCGCTTTCGCGGAGCTATCTCGACTTGCTGCGGCGCGGTCACGCCGCGGGGCTCGCCCCCGGGCTGCTCGAGCGCGCCCTTCCGGGTGTCGCCGGGATGTCAGGCGCCGCTCAGGACCTCGGCCGCTCCGTTGCGTTGATGCGAACCGACGCGCCCAACGCCTTCGACGTCGAGGAGCGACCGCCCGTGCTCGACTACGCGAAGCTCGCCGAGCGCTACCGAGGCGGGCGAAATCGCCGTCGACCCGGAATGACCTTCGGCTGAGCGCGGCGCTCGTGGCAGACTCGGCCGCGATGCCGACCGAACAGCCGCGGCGCAACCCGCGCTCGGAGCTCGCCAGCACCGTCACGGATACGGAAGAGGGGCGAGCGTTCTTTCAGAAGCGGCTGTCCGCCTTCGGCTTGTGCGTGTTCCTGCTGGCGGGCGTCACCTGGCTGGTGATGTCGACGGCCTACCTGGTCGGGTTTTTCCCACCGCACGAGCTGTTCGGTCCGGCGAGCTTGCTGCACCTGACCAACGCCGTGATCACGGGGGGGCTGTGGCTCGTCACGCGAGCCAGGCCGCTCGACGCGCGGGTCCTGCACGCGCTGGATATCGCGGCCTCGGTCGGGCTGTTCGCGGTCTGGGGCGCGACGGGCGCGGCGATCCCGGACCCCGCGGCCCGCCGCTTCGTGCCGTTGTTGGCGTTCATGCTCGGGTTTCTGGCGCGCGCGATCGTCGTGCCGAGCACGCCGCGGCGCACGCTGCGGATCGGCGTCGTGGGAGCGCTCTTGGTCGTGGCTTTCGGTACCCGACTCGACGGGCCGATCGAGGCTCGGATCGGCATGTCGATGGGGGCCGCGTGCTGGGCGGCCTCGGCCGTGACGATCGCGACCCTGGCTTCGTACACGATCTACGGCCTGCGTCGCGAGGTGCAGAAGGCGCGGGTGTTCGGTCAGTACACCCTCGAGTCGAAGATCGGCGAGGGCGGCATGGGCGCGGTCTGGCGCGCGAGCCACGCGTTGCTGCGGCGTCCGACGGCAGTGAAGCTGTTGCCGCCGGAGGCGATGAGCGACGCCGCGATCCGGCGCTTCGAGCGCGAGGTGCAAATCACGGCCCGGCTCACGCACCCGAACACCGTCGCGATCTACGACTACGGGCGAACGCGCGACGGAATCTTCTACTATGCGATGGAACTGATCGAGGGCACGGACCTCGAGCGCCTCGTCGCGGCGCACGGTCCGCTGGCGCCGGAGCGCGTCGCGCACCTCTTGATCCAGGTCTGCGGCGCGCTCGGCGAGGCGCACGATCTCGGCCTCGTCCACCGCGACGTGAAGCCCGCGAACGTGCTCGTCGCGATGCGCCAGCACGAGCACGAGTTCTCGAAGCTGGTCGATTTCGGCCTGGTCAAGAGCGTGAAATCGGAGTCGCCAGAGCTCGGGCTGACCGCGACCAACGCGCTCACCGGAACTCCGCTCTACCTGTCGCCCGAGGCGATCCAGGACCCCGACTCCGTGAACGCGCAGAGCGATCTGTACGCCCTCGGCGCCGTGGCCTGGTACCTGCTCGTGGGGCGCCCGGTCTTCGAGGGCAGGACCGTGGTCGAGGTCTGCGCGCTGCACTTGCACGAAGCGCCGCGCCGGCCCTCGGAGGTGGCCGCCAGCGAAATCCCGCCGGAGCTCGAGGCGATCGTGCTCTCGTGTCTGGAAAAGAAGCCGCAGTCGCGCCCGGACGGAGCGCGGGCGCTGCGCACGCTGCTAGAGAACACCAGGCTCGCGGAGCGCTGGACCCAGAGCCGCGCGGAAGATTGGTGGCGCGTCTCGGGCCGGCACGCGAGCCAGGTCGAAGCCTCGGGGCCGCGCACGATCGCCGTCGCGGTAGACGATCGGGAAGCGTCGGCGTAGCCAGCGTCAGCGCTCGCGCAGGCGCGCGCGGTCGGCGAGCACCCACGGGGACGTGC
>JALYWZ010000657.1 GCA_030852505.1 Myxococcota bacterium
CAACACCGCCGGTACCGCCAGCACCACCGGAGCCGCCGCCCGCCGGTTCGTCCATGTCGAGCCCGAAGAAACGCACCACGTCCGGCCACAATCCGACGCCGGTGAGATCGTGCGGCTTGCCGTTGCCGATGTTGACCTCGACCACCACGCCGCCGCTGCCGTCCTTGTAAGAGGTGCGATCCCAGCCCTGCGAAGGCTCGTTCGACTCTTTGGTGGCATTGGCCTCGCTGACCATGTGCACGTTGGTCCACTGATCGACCTCTTCGGCGAGGTTCGGATAGTTGAGCGTGGTGTCGCCCGTGCCGTGCCAGAGCTGCATCTTCGGCCGTGTGCCCGTGAAGTCCGGCGAGGCCTTGCGCACGATGTCGCCCCACTCCGCGCCAGTTTTGTTGGGCGGGTTCTGGCTGCAGACTCCGCAGGTGTTGCCGCCCATCCACTGCCCCGCGGGCACGCCCGCCAGCACCGAGCCACCCGCGAACACCTCGGGATAGGCCGCTGCGAGCGCGTTCGTCATGCACGCGCCCGACGATGCGCCGGCTGCAAAAACGCGCTTCGGATCGGCGCCCTTCTCCTCGATCACGTACTCCACCATCTGCACGATCGACGCGAGCTCACCGCCGCGCGTCGGCGTCGCGTTCCAGCAATTTTTCCCGCCGCCGACGTTCGGAGCGACGACGATGAAGCCGTGCATGTCGGACAGGCTCTGCAGCCATCCGTGCGTGGCTCCGGAGTTCCCTCCGCAATAGTGGAGCACGACGATCACGCCCGGCGACGCGTCGACCTTGTCCGGAACGTACAGATCCATTCCGGGCCCGCCGCTGCCCCCGTAGTTGACGCCGTTCTGCCAGCTCGCCGCGAGCGACGGCGACACGGCGAGCAGCGCGGACGCGAACGGAACGACGGCAAACGCGGCGTAGCGCAACCGAAGGGTCATGGCTTTCGTCCCTAACAGCTGGCAAATGCCCGAGCAATCGAGACGTGAGCACTTCACCCTCAACGAAGACACAAAACTCTAGATGGACGGGATCACTGCGCAGAGAACGACAGATTGCGCACAAATCTGCGTGAACTGCGCGCGACTCAGTCGTCGAGAAACACCAGATCTTCGACGGGCCTGAGCAAGCGCACTACCTGCCCTTCGGTGGCGACCAGCGCGGCGAACGGGCGCTCGCGCCCTTCGCTCACGACCCGCACCCGATCGCCGCGCCGCTCGGCGAGGAAGCTCACGAAGCCGTCGAGCGCGGGGCCTCGCGCAGCGACGTAGTCCGCGAGCCTGCGGAACAACTTCGGCGCGATGTACGCGCGCTCGCGAAGCTCGTCCGCGCGCTCGGGCACCTCGAAGCCGACCGAGCTTCGATCCTTGGACCAGATCCCGCGCTGGCGCGCCCGCGCTCGTTCCACGTCGCGCACCATTGCGCGCCGTAACCCGTCGGGCAGCGACGAGTAAAACGCCGGGTAGACGAAGCCGCCGGCTAGCAGTTGGTGATTCACGCTGGCGGAGTACGCCTGCTCGAGCGCCACGCGGTCGCCGGTATTGCCGGGGTGCTCGCCGCGGAACGCGAAGGCGAGCGGGCGCCCGTAGCGGTCGCTGGTCTCGGCCAGGATGTAGCCGCTCACCCGCGGCGGCCGCGCTTCTTGCACCGTCTCGCCGCGCCGCTCGACGTGTTCGAAACCGAGCCGCTTCAGCAACTCTGCCGAGGCGGCCCGCGCGAGGTCGAGCGGCTGATGCATCACGCCGAGCGTGCCCGGCCTCGGCTTGGGCGCGTAGTGGGTCTCGAGCGCGTCGATGCCTTCGAGCCGCAGCTGATGGCAGCCTCGCTTGTTCGGCTTGACGGCGCGCCCGCGGAGCAGCTTCCAATCCTCGACGTGGCTGGGACAGAAATGCACGGAATCGCCGTCGGGCTGCGTGCCGGCGATTTCGTAGCGTCCCTCGATCAAGATCGCGTTCGAGGACGCGCCCCGCGCGCTGACCTGAGAAGACCAGCCGAGGACGAGCAGCAGGGCTAGGAAGGAGCGGCGCACGGGACTCGAATCAGTAACACACCTCCCGCGGGTGAGCTGTGGCCGTGGTCGGACCGGTCACGAGCGCTGGGCGCAGCCTTCGTCTCCCTCGGTGATGGCCGGACTGCGCTAGAAGAGCCGAGCGCGCCGCGGTTCGACTCGACCCCCAGCCCCAGGTCACTCGAACGTCAGGTTCGAGACGAACGAGTTCACGCTCCACATGGCGTCCGTGTCGCCCTGGCTGGTGATGGGCTGGCCGCGAAACTTCACGTTCTCGAAGTGCACGCCCGTGATGCCGTACATCGCGGAGCGACCGTGCAGGTTGATCAGCGTCTGCGAGTCGGACGTGACGTTCACGAAGTACGTATCTTGGATGATCGACTGGTTCGCGGCTTCGCGCCAGTCGGGCGGATCGGCTTCTTCTAGGGCGATCGCGCTCGAGTCGGCGGCCTCGATGCGGATGTCTTCGAAGCGCGTGTTGCTGACGACGGCCGTGTCGTACGCATCGATGTTCAGGGCTCGGCCGGCCTTGACCACGTCGATGTCGCGAAACACCACGTTGTCCATCGACTGGCCCATGGTCTTGGTGCCGATCTTGGCGCACACCGAGTTCGAGTAACAGACCACCTTCTCGTGGAGGATGTTCTTGGTGTTGACCGTGCCCGCCGGCTCCTCGTTCTTGGTCGCCATGCTGTCGTCGCCCGTGTAGAGGAAGGCGTTGTACAGCTTGCCGTTCGTCGATTCGTCGAAGTTCACGCCGTCGGTGTTGTTGTAGGTGGTCGTGGTCGGGCGGCAGTTGATCATCTTGTAGTTCTGGAACGTGACCTGGTCGCTCCGGTAAATCAGCGTGTTCCAGAAGCTCGGATCGCGGACCAGGATGCCGTCTACCAGGATGTCCGTGCTCTCCTCGATCTTGAACAGGTTGATCTTGGTGTCGTTCTGAGCGCGGATCGCCTTGCCGTTGGCGTCGATCACGCCGCGGCCGAGCACCTTGGTGTTTTCGATCTGGTACATGCGGATCATGCCGTGCGAGCAGTCTTCGATGTTGACGCCGCCACTGCCGGTCTCGAAGTCGCTCGGGGAGCTCGCCCCGTAGAGCAGCGCGCCGCCCGCGAGGTAGAGCGTCATGTTGCTCTTCAGCCACAGCTCGCCCACCTGGTACCTGCCCGGCGGGAAATAGAGGATGTTCTGGGTGGCGCCCGACGCGGCGTCGATCGCCATCTGGATCTGCGCGGTCTCGAGCGTGGCTCCAGTCGCATCCACGTCGTAGTCGGCGATGCTCTTGACGTCGGGATCACCGAGCTTGGGTGCGCCGAGCTCCTCCGCGTCGAGCAGGATGAACAAGAGCTCCTTGGAGTCGATCGTGAGCACCAGGTAGTTCGGGCCGGTGCTGAACGTCAGTGTATTCCCGGCCTTGGTTGCCGCGAGATTCCGGCTCTTTGGGCTGAGCTTGAAGGAGGTGAAGCTCTCCGCCACGGTCACGCTGACCTCGGCCGTCGCCGTTCCGGCGAGCGACGCATGCGCGTAGTGCACCTGCATCTCGGGCATGAACTTGCCGAGCTTCTCGACGAACAGATCCTTACCGTTGACCTTCACGGTGTAAAGCGGGCTCTTGGTCGCGCCCGGCAAGTCCGGATAAGCGATCACGCAGTCGGCACCGCTGCAGGCCGTCACCGGGGCACCGCCCGCGCCGCCACTTGCTCCGCCACCGGCCGCACCCGCAGCTCCCGCCGTG
>JALYWZ010000658.1 GCA_030852505.1 Myxococcota bacterium
GTCGACTGGGTGAGCGCGCCGGCAGTGGCTGCCGCGCTCGGCTCACTACGCTTCGTGCTGAGCACCAAGCGCGGGAAGACACGCGGCAGCTCCGGTGTCGGGTTCGAGAGCTCTGCGCTCGCGAGCACCGAGCGCACCGGAACCCCACAGGCGCGCGACAGGTCGTCGGCGAACTCTTGCACCGATTGATAGCGCCGAGTCAGGTCGCGCTCGAGCGCCTTCTCGATCACGGCATCGAACCCCGGAGGTACGTCGGGCTGGATCTGCGACGGGATCGGGATCGGCTCGGTGCATAGTCGCACCAACAGGTCACCTATTGCTTCACCGTCGAACGGTAACTGCCCGACCAAGCAACGAAAGGCGATCACGCCGAGAGACCAGATGTCCGTGCGATGATCGACGCTGCGCAGGCCGCGGGCCTGCTCGGGGCTCATGTAGAACGGCGTCCCGAGCACGGAGCCGGTGCGGGTCGCGGAAGAAGCCGTGCTCGAGCGGCGATCGGTGAACTTGGCGATCCCGAAGTCGAGCACCTTGACGAAATCCGCTTGCTCGTCGTCGTCCCACACCAAAAACAGATTCTCGGGCTTCAGATCGCGGTGCACGATGCCCGTGGCGTGCGCGCGCGCGACGGCGCGGCACGCCTGGTGGAGGATGCGCGCGGTCTCTTCCGGCGAGAGCCGCGACACGCGATCGAGGCGCCGGTCGAGCGGCTCGCCCTCGAGGTACTCCATCACGATGAACGGCGAGCCGTCGTCGGACAGGCCGTGGTCGTACATCTCGACCACGTGCTTGCTTCTGAGCGACGCCGCGGCGCGCGCTTCGTTCTCGAAGCGGTTTCGCGCTTCCGGGCTGTCGGCGTACTCCGGGTCGATGAACTTCACCGCCACGCGCGTGCCGAGCGTCGCGTGCATCCCCTCCCAAACTGCGCCCATGCCACCGCGACCGAGCACGCGCGTCAGCCGGTACTTCCCCGCGACCAACGGCGCGGATTCCTCCAGTAAGTCCTGCCCAGTCAAGACGAGATAGGTTAGTGAGTCCGGCGGCCGGACGCCAGCAACCGCGCGAAGTGAATGGCTGATAACCGGAGCGAGCGCGCTCAATTCGGCCAGCCGGATTGCAACGCTGCTGGTACGCCGCATGTTCCGCCGCGATCGGAACCAGCCAGTAACGTCACAAACTCGCCACCGGCGAGCCGCAAGGCCTTCACGCGCGCCGCGCAGGCTCGCGGACATGCATTTCGCAGCAATGGATCTCGGGTCGAACTCGTTCCATCTCCTCGTGGCCGCTCGAGGCTCACGCGGCGAGCTCGTGAAGCTCGGAGCCCACAAGGAAGTGTTGAAGCTCGGGTCGAGCCTCGACGCTTCGGGTCGGCTGCCGGACGAAAGCATCGCGCGCGCTCTCGACGCGCTCGAAACGATGCTGGCCTTTGCTCGCTTCTTTCGCGCGCAACCGATCGCCGTCGGAACCAGCGCTCTCCGCACCGCCAAAAACGGGCAGGACTTCGTGCGCGCCGCCAAGCGCCGGCTCGGGCTGGACGTGCAGATCCTCTCCGGTGACGAGGAGGCCGCCCTCGCTTACAGCGGTGCGCGCAGCGCGTTGAGCGGGCTTCCCGCCCGGATCGCGGTCGTGGATCTGGGGGGAGGCTCCGCGGAGATCGCCGTCGGCGAGCTCGAAGAACAGTGCCGCTGCACGGAGACTTTGCCGATCGGCTTCCTGCGCTTCGGCTCGAGCAGCGAGAGCGAAATTCGCGAGCGTGTCGCGCACGAGGCCCGCGAGGTCGCCGCGCGCGTCCGCAGCCTGTCACCGGCGGCCTGCGTGGCAAGCGGGGGCACGGCGCGGGCGCTCGCCAAGGTGCTCGGGCCGTCCGCACGCTTCGAGGGCCGGCCGATTCACCGCGACCAGCTGCGCGCGCTCTCGCGAGAGCTTTTCTACGCGAGCCCCGCGCGCCTCGTCGAGCTTGGCGTGGAATCGTCGCGACGCGACGCGATCGGTGTCGGCGCCACGGTGCTGTCGGCGCTGGTCGATGCGCTCGGCGCGCCGAGCCTGCGGATCTCCTCCGGAGGGCTGCGCGAGGGCGTGTTGCTGCGGCAGATCGCGGCTTCCGAGCGCGCCGATCCGAGCGGGTTTCGCGCGACTCTGCCCCTCGACCAGCTCGCCGTCTGAAGAGAGCCCGGAGCGAGCGCGCTTGACCTGCACGCGCGCACGGCGAAAATGTCGCCTAGCCCATTGTCTTCCGAACCCAATCTCGAGCTTGCGACACTCCTGGTATCCTGTCCCGACCGGCGGGGCATCGTCGCCGCGCTCTCGCAGGTCTTGTCCGGACACGGCGCCAACATCCTGGACTCGGACCAGCACACCGATCCGCACGAGCGCGTATTCTTCCAGCGGATCCGCTTCGACCTCTCCGAGCTGCTCAGCGACAAGCTGACGCTGGAGCGCTCGATCGCCGAGGTCGCGGGGCGGTTCGGCATGAGCTACCGCTTGATCTACGCGTCGAAGCCGAAGCGCGTGGCGCTGTTCGTCTCCAAACACGACCACTGCTTCTACGACCTCCTGCTGAGGCAGAAGTCCGGCGAGCTCGCCTGCGAGTTTGCGATCGTGGTCAGCAACCACCCCGATCTCGAGGCGGTCGCAACCCAGTTCGGCGTGCGCTTCCGGCACGTGCCGAAGACCGCCGAAAACAAGCGCGAGGCCGAAGACACCGAGCTCGCTCTGCTGGCGGAGCTCGGCGTCGATCTGGTCGTGCTCGCGCGTTACATGCAAGTGCTGAGCTCCGAGTTCGTGACGCGCGCGGCGGTGCCGATCATCAACATTCACCACTCGTTCTTGCCGGCGTTCGTCGGTCAGAAGCCGTATCATCAAGCGCACGAACGCGGCGTGAAGCTGGTCGGTGCGACGGCGCACTACGCGACCGCCGAGCTCGATCAGGGGCCGATCATCGAGCAAGACGTGGTGCGCTGCTCGCACCGCGACTCCGTCGAAGATCTGGTGCGAAAGGGCAAAGATCTCGAGAAAGTCGCGCTCGCGCGCGCCGTGCGCGCCCACCTCGACGATCGCGTGCTGGTGTTCGGCAACAAGACGGTGGTCTTCGACTGACGACCGGCGCGAGACTCCTGTATACTGCGCGCGAATGTCCGCTGACAGCCACGGCCGGCGTGCCTCGACCACCGTTTCCTCGGACGAGGGCGGCACGCTGGCACGCTCGGAGCCGATCCCCGGCCTGCTGCTGGTGTTCGCGGATCGGAAGCCGATGGCGAGGGTGTTCCGCTCCGACGCGGCACCGCTCGAGCTCGGGCGCAGCGACCTCGCCAACGGCGAGCTCCTCGACGGAATGATCTCGCGCAAGCACGCGCGCCTCACCTTCGTGGACGGCGAGTGGCTCGTCGAAGATCTCGCCAGCTTGAACGGCACGTTCGTGAACGGGAAACGCATCACGGCCGAGGCCCCCTCGCCTCTGCCCGTTGCCGGCGTCGTGCGCATCGGCGGCGCGCTGTTGCTGTCGGTCGCCGACGTCGTGCCATTCGAGCACTACGGTCTCGGGTTCGGCGATGGGCTCGTGCTGGGGCCGGCGTTGCGGCGCGCGCTCGAGACCGTGGCGCAGACGCAGAAGGCCCTCCCCTCCACGCTGCTCGTGGAGGGCGAGACCGGCACGGGTAAGGAGCTCGTGGCGCGCGCGTTCCACGCCGCGGGTCGCGGGGCCGCGGCGCCGTTCGTCTCGGTGAGCTGCGCGACGC
>JALYWZ010000124.1 GCA_030852505.1 Myxococcota bacterium
CGGCCAGAAACGGAAGGGGAGGAGGGCTGCTGCGGCGACCCAGCCATGCCCCTCCGACTACCACACCTATCGAGGCGGAGGCCTTTTTTACGCTCACTGCGCCGCCCGGCGCCCCCCGAACCCGCCGCGATTTCGGCCCTTGGGCCCCTTCGCTCGAGCGGGGCTCCGCGCGCTTCCCCAATCCGTCGCCCGAGGCTCGCGCTTCGCGCCGCCGCGCGTATGAGCCGATCTCCGACATCACCGCCACCTAGAGCGACAAACGGTTAGGGATGTGCCGAGCTGCCTCCGCTTACAGCCACACGGCGACGCCGGAGCCAACGCGCGTGCGTGTGATCGAAAGCGGACCGACAGCGGACCGACGGATAACGAAGTGACAATCGATCCGAGCCGGGAACTTTTCAGTTGCCCTTCTCGGAATAGAAAATCAGATTGAGAAGTCATGTTTTCTGGGATTCGTGTCGGCGCGCGCTTCGCGACGCTGAGCTTGCTTGGTGCCTTCGTCGCTTGCGGCAGTGATCCGCAATTTCAAGCCATCGACAACGGGCCTGACGACACCCCGCTTCGCGGTGGAAACAACGGAACCGGCAGCACCACCGGCAGCGGCGGTCGCGGCAACGGCAGCGGCAACACCGGCGGCTCGGTCGTCACGGTCGGCGGCACCTCACAGTGCGAACCGAAATCGTGTGAAGACCTGGGCATGGATTGCGGCACCGTCGCTGACGGTTGCGGCGACATCATCGACTGTGGCGAGTGCGGCGACGACGCGAAGTGCGGCATCGTCAAGACCAACGTCTGCACGCCGCTCGACGACCTCTGTACTCCGATCTCCCAGGACGAAGCCTGCGAGGGCAAAGAGTGCGGCGCCGAAGGCGACGGCTGCGGCCACACCTACCAGTGCGGCCAGTGCGACACCGGCGAGACGTGCGGCGCCGAAGAGCCCTTCCAGTGCGGCGTCGGCTCCGGCCCCGGCGAGTGCGTACCGATCGCGAGCTGTGAAGACGCCGGCAAGCGCTGCGGCGTGATCGGCGACGGCTGCGGCGGCACCATCGATTGCACCGCCGAGCTCGGCCCGTGTGAAGACGGCACCTTCTGCGGCATCGACCAGCCGTATCAGTGCGCGGCCCCGCCCGAGTGCCACTCCGACGTCACGAGCTGTGAAGACAGCGACTGGGAGTGCGGCATGTTCGTGGACGAGTGCGGCAACGTCTTCGACTGCGCCGACGTCGGTCGCAGCTGCGGCCCCTTCGAGCTCTGCAAGGGCGGCGTCAACGGCGCCACCGAGTGCCAGAACGCCGTTCCGGACTGCGAGCTCTGCGGCAACGTGCCCGCTTGCCCGACCAACAGCCCGACGACCCTCAACGGCCGCGTCGTGACTCCAGGGCGCGACGACGCGAACACCCAGAACCAGGTCGGCGTGCCCAACGCCTTCGTCTACATCCTGCGCAGCAACGACCCCGCGCTGCTGCCCAACATCTCGACCGGCATCGGCGGCGGAGCCAGCGGCACCGCCTGCGAGCGCTGTGAGGATCAAGAGCTCGGTCCCGTGCTCGCGGGCGACGTCACCGACGCCTCCGGCACGTTCACGATCTCCGGCAACATCCCGGTCGGCGCCGAGTTCGTGCTGGTCGTCAAGGTCGGCAAGTTCCGCCGCGCCACGAAGTTCACGATCCCCGCAGCCGACGCCTGCAAGGCCACCAACCTGCCGGCGACGGTCGCGGCCGGCAACCCGACGCGCCTGCCGCGCGCGATGAACGACGGCCTCGCCGTCAACATCCCGAAGATCGCCGTCAGCACGGGCGAAATCGACGCCATCGAGTGCGTGCTGTTCAAGATGGGCATCGCCCAGGGCGAGTTCGGCAACCCGGGTAACGACGGGACCGCAGCGCCGCGCGTGCACCTCTACCGCGGCGACTCGGGCGACTCCGGCGCGCGCATCGACGGCAGTACACCGAGCGAGGCCACGCTCTACGGCAGCGTCGACCGCCTGCGCGCTTACGACATGGTCGTCGCCGACTGCGAGGGCGGCAGCTACGAGTCGAACCCCAACGACGCGCAGCAGGGCAACGTCAGGAACTTCGTGAACCGCGGTGGCCGTCTGTTCGCGAGCCACCTCTCCTTCACGTGGCTCAGCGACAACAACACCGGCAACAACACCGTCTACCCCACCGGCAGCGCCGACTTCACGAGCGGCCTGCGCTCGGCCGCCGCGTGGAACGGCTCGGCAGACTCCAGCACCAACACCGCTAGCGGCATCATCTCGATCGGCCGGCCCCACGTCAGCCCGCGCATCGAGAATTTCCGCGACTGGATGGTGACCGAGGGCGTCACGACCGCGAACACCACCCCGGCGTTCTCGTTCAACCTCAACGAGCCTCGCAGCCAGGTCGCCAACGGCGCGGGTGATCAGATCCACGACGGCACGGAAGAGTTCGTGCACACCACGAGCCCGAACCGCACCCAGCAGTTCTCGTTCAACACGCCTTACGGCGCTCCGGACATGGCTGCCTGCGGCCGCGTCGCCTACAGCGGCTTCCACGTCTCGTACGGTGGCGGCCTCTCACCGTACGCCAATGCCACCTTCCCGAACCACTGCACCGGCAGCACCGCCAACAACGGCAACCTGACCGACCAGGAGAAGATCCTCCTCTACATGCTGTTCGACCTCGGCGCGTGCGTGGGTGACGACCCCGAGCCGCCGAGCTGCACGCCTTCGGAGTGCTCGGACGAAGCTTGCGGCGTGATCCCGAACGGCTGCGGTGGCACGCTCGACTGCGGTCCCTGCACCCCCATGTGCAAGCCCACCACTTGCCTCGCGCAGAACGCCGCGTGCGGCTCGATCGGTGACGGCTGCAGCTCCGTCCTCGATTGTGGCCCGTGCCCGCCCGGTCAGACCTGCGGCGCCCAGTCGCCGAACCAGTGCGGCGACGGCCCCGATTGCGAGCCGCGCAGCTGCGAAGACGCGGACGCGGAGTGCGGCCTCGTCGGCGACGGTTGCAGCGACGTCATCGACTGCGGCGAGTGCCCGCCCGGCCAGATCTGCGGCCTGGACGAGCCCTACAAGTGCGGCACTCCCGAGTGCCAACCCACGACCTGCGACGCCGAGCGCGCCCAGTGCGGCGAAATCTCCGACAACTGCGGAGACGTCCTCGACTGCGGCCCCTGCCCGGCCAACAAGCAGTGCGTGAACCACCGCTGCATGGGCATCCAGTAAGGGGGCCCTCGCAGTAAAGAGCGCGCTGCCCGTCGCACCCCGACATCAGGCAGCGCGCCGAGACCAGGCGCGGTTCAGCAGCCGCGCCTGGCTTGCTTTGTCTACCGACGTCGTTGCGCGGCCGCGGTGGAACGGCGCGGCGTCGCGTTTATTTTTCTAACAGGAAGACAAGAAGACAGGAAGTCCGGACGGTTCGACGATCACAAATCACAGTCAGAATACGGACTGTGATTTTGCGTTGCACGACCCCGACTCTCTCTCCTCCAAGAAAATCCGGCTTCCTGTCTTACCGGTCTTCCTGTTGCGCCCCCGCCCCACGCCGCGCAAAGACTTTTCAGAGCGGGCGATGCCACTCGACACGCTGCGCGCGGTTTCTTACCGTTCGCGCATGAGCGAAGCCAAGACCTATCAGGGAAGCTGTCACTGTGGACGAGTCCAGTACGAGGTGAGCCTCGATCTGGAGAAGCCGGTGCTCGCCTGCAACTGCTCGATGTGCGGGCGCAGCGGCACGCTGCTCACGTTCGTCGGCCCGGACTCGTTCAAGCTGCTCCGCGGTGAAGAGTCGCTCACCGATTACCAGTTCAACAAGAACGTGATCCACCACCTGTTCTGCAGCACCTGCGGCATCAAAGCCTTCGCCCGCGGCAAGAAGCAGACCGGCGAGGACATCGTCGCCGTCAACGTCCGCTGCCTCGACGGCGTCGACGCGAACGCGCTGAAGGTCCAGCACGTCGACGGCAAGAGCGTCTGACGCATCCGCACCTCGAAATCGGTATGAGCTCGCGCAATGCGTCATGGGCTCGTCTGGCGTTGGGCGGTGAGTTTCGCGTTCTTTGTCTTCGTAGGCTGCGGAGACGACGACACGCCGAGCGCTGAAGGCGAAAGCGGCGGCTCTGCGAGCGGCGGCCGCGTTTCAGGCGGTACAGCTGGCGCAAGCGGCGGAGCGAAGACGGGTGGCACGTCCAGCTCGGCGGGTCGCGGCGGCACCGGTGGCGGCAGCAGCAGCGACAGGATGCGACTACGTAGCGATCGACGGCTTCGAGCTGGTCGGCGGCAATTACGGAGTGCGCGCGGTGGGCCTCGGGTATCCCGCCGATGAGCACCAGCGCAGCATCGCCGTGCTGAACACGGCGGGGCACGGGCAAAACAACGATCCGTTCTTCACCGGACAATCCGACTGGTTCGCGATCCAGAGCTGCAGGGCTTAGGACACCGGTTCCGGCGACGGCCACGGCATCTACCTCAGCAAGGACAGCGACTGGAACGTCGCGCGCTGGAACGAGACGTACGAGTCACCCGACGGGCGGGCGCAGCGCCTCCGATTTCATGCTGATCGAAGGGAACTTCTTCCACCACAGCCAGGCGCAGGGACCGAACTTCACCTCCGTCCGCAACAGCGTGGTCAAGAACAACGTCTTCGCGCTGCCGGCGCGCCACGGCGTGAGCTTCTGGCAAGAGACGGACAATCCGAACCTCGGCTCCTCCAACAACCTCGTCGCGCACAACGCCTTCGTGACGAACGTCAACAATCGCCAGGCCGTTCAGTTCATCAACGACTCGACCGACAACCACTTCGTGAACGACCTCGTCGTCGCCGTGAGTAGTGGCGGGCAATTGCTCGCTACCCACGGCACGACCGTCGACGCCAACACCTTCGAGAGCAACGCCTAGATCTCGGGAACCTTCGGCTCCGAAGACGACGCGCCGGCGTACGAGCCCGGCTCCGGCGAGCTCCGCCTGACCGAGTTCGACGCGGAGTGGTTTCAACCGTTCCCGACGACGGTCGAGCACGATCCGGCAGGCTTTGCCCCGAGCGCCAGCGCACCCTGGCTCGACGATGGCGAGCTGCTCCCCGAGGTCACGACCGATCACGACGGCGCCGCGCGCCACGCACCCGTCGATCTCGGTGCGTTCGAGCGATGAGCTCAGGCTCGTCGCGAGCGCTCACCCGCCCGGTGTGCGGATCGTTGGGCTGACGGGGGCCACTCCATCGGCATCGGACGTTGAGGCTGTTGGTGGTTTACAACCAGTTATATTTACTAAGTTTTTTGAATTGCTTCACACTCTACTTCACAACAGCGGATTTCGGGATTAATGCACCGTTATGAGCGTGGACCCTCTCGTCGCTCCGTCGCCGCCTGAGGTACCCCTCAAGGACGCTCCTCTAGTCCGTGTTGTTGCGCAGCTCCGCTTCCCGGAAATTTTGTCCATCGAGCAGCGCGACTTCGTTGCGCCATTCCAGGAAGCGATCCGGTCGACCTACCCCATCCTGCGGCAGGAACAGACTCAAGGTTTCCTGCTCGCCCCTGGTGCGTTCGCGCCCGCGAAGAGCCAGACCGCATGGCGGTTCAGCGACACGGCGGGCCACTGGCGCGTCTCACTCACTCCGGACTTCCTCGCCCTCGAGACCACGAAGTACGAGAACCGTGCCGATTTCTTCAGGCGACTGGAGGTGCTCGCGGGGGCGCTTGGCGAGCACCTCGAACCCGCCCAGCTCGATCGACTGGGTGTGCGGTACATCGACCGCATCACCGGCAACTCGGTCGACGACATCGCGAAGCTCGTTCGCGCCGAGGTCCGGGGCGTCACGGGAACGATCGCCTCCGCGCACGCTGCTCACGCTCTGTCGGAAACGCTCTTCGAGCTACCCAATGCCCACGTGCTCGCGCGGTGGGGCGTGCTTCCTGCTGGAGGCACGGTCGACCCTGCCACGATCGAACCAGCGAAGGAAAGGAGTTGGATCCTAGATCTCGACATGTTCAGCCGGGCTCCCATGCCTTTCAACGTCGAGCGCGTGATCGCCGAGGCCAAGCGCTACGCCGAGCGGGTCTACACGATTTTCCGCTGGGCCGTGACGGACGACTTCCTCGTACGATACGGAGGCAAGCCGTGAGCGCTCTCGAAATACGTCCAAGCTTTGATTCGACCTCCGCCGCTGGCGCAATGCTGCACCAGATGCGCGAGCCCGTGATCATCGGCTGCATGCTCGTCGGGCTAGGCACTTCGACGGTGCTCGCGTTGGCGCACCCGACCGCCCAACAGTGGCAATGGCCGGCAGCGCAGACTACGGCCGGCGCCCCAGCCCCTGCAACGGTTCTTGCGGGGGCAGCAATCGGCGAACTGCGTCGACTCACTGGCCTCACCTGGGAACAGCTCGCTCGGTTCTTCAACGTGAGCCGCAGGTCGCTGCACTTTTGGGCGAGCGGTAAGGCCATGACGCCGAGCAACGAGGAGCATCTTCAACGTCTGCTCGCCGTAGTTCGGAAGATTGACCGTGGCTCGGCGAGCGAGAACCGGACGCTACTGCTTAGCGTGCGCGAAGACGGGAACCTCCCGATCGACCTGTTGGCCGCCGGCGACTACGAGCGCGTCGTCGCGTCGATCGGCCCCGGCAACGGCAGGAAGACCGTGCCTCCATCGAAGTTGTCTCCCGAGGCGCAGGCGGCCCGTAAGCCGCGCCCGCCCGAAGAACTCGTGGGGGCTCTCCAGGACCGCATTCATCCGACCAGCGGAAACCTCCTCGCCGCAAGGCCGATTGTTACCTCCCGGAGAAAGTAAGTGTCGATGCTCGCCCCTGACTCCGACGAGGCGAAGCGAATCGATGCGTCACTCCAGGAGTGGTGTCAGGCGGACCTCGCGCTCAGCGAGTCATGGTTCGTACACGTCGGCGACGGCGCGCTGCCGTTCTCCGAGGCCGCCACGCAAGCGGAGAGTGGCGTCCAAGCGCTCCAATCCGACGTGTCCGGCTTGGTCGTCGTCACGCAAACCTGCGACATCGTTCGCAGCTGCGCGACGCGGCCTTTCATCGAGGTGGCACCCCTCGTGCGCGTGAGCGAAGACGCCCTGCACCACGTGAAGCGAGGTCGAAGGCCCGCTCACGCGACGCTGCCAGTCCTCGAGCAAGAGCTGCTCGTCGCAGACCTCGACCGCGTGATGACGGTAGAGAAGTCGATCGTGGCATCTTGGAAGCGGACGCCAGGATTCACGCGCGATACTGACAGGCGTGTATTCGCGCAAGCGCTTGCTCGGAAACGGACCAGGTTCGCGTTCCCCGACGACTTCACGGCCCTTGCCAAGAAACTGCAGGCACGGCTGACGGAGAAGCATGACAAAGCAACCGATGAGGGACGCGGCTTGCGTGGACTCCGCGAGATTCGTGTTCAGGCTACCCCTTCGTGGGGCGCCTCCGAGGTGGAGCTGTTCTTCTGGTTCATTCGGAACACCGACGACGCGACCTTTGAAGGGAAGAGCTGGGCCGACCTGCTGACAAACTGGCTGAAGCTCTTGGCGCCGACGGGGCGCTTCAAGTCCGTCGATGGTCAGGTGACTACGCTGCGCGACCTCACGGCCGAGGACTATGTAAGCAGCGACCCGCTCGATCTCGACCACCTGTCAGCCGCCGGCAGCGAATAGCCGCTTTCATCGCTACTCGTGCGGGAGAGCCACGCGCTAGTGACGGCGCGGCACGCCACGCACCCGTCGAACTCGGTCCGTTCGAACGCTGAGCTCAGGGCTCGTCGCGCGCCCACGATCACGAAATCGACACGGCGAGGTCTTTGGCCTAGCGCTCGGGCGCCGGCAAGGGCCCCCGCGTCATCTCCAGCATCGTGTCCCGGAACCCGACGCTCCGAAACAGTGCTTGCGCCGCGGTGTTGGAGACCATGGTGTGGAGCACGACCCTCGGCGCGCCCAGCGCCTCGAGCTCCGAGATCATCGCCTCCATCAACCTCCGCCCGATCTGCCCGCGTCGCTTGGAATTCGAGACGAACACATCGTGGATCGAACCATGGCGGTCGAGCAGCTGATTGAAGTCCCGCTCGTCGAGCGTGCCATACGAGTACCCGACCACCACGCCCTCATCCAGCGCCGCCAGGATCACCGCCTTCGGATTCTCGAGCTCCCGCCCGAACCACCACGCGTACCCCTCTTCGACCCGATCCGGCATGAAGAAGCGCCCCGGATCCGTGTCGTGGTGGACCTGCACCAGAAGGCTCGCCAGCTTGGCAAGCTGCGGAAGTTCCTCGCGCGTAGCGCGGCGGACCGTGACTTCGTCCATGGCGGAACGGAGTGTAGCGTCTCCAAGAAAAAGGGCCCCGAGAGTTTCTCCCGGAGCCCTTTCGTCCTACCTGACCTCGACTACTGAATCACGGACTTGCACTGCGCGTTGCAGTTGCTCCCGCCGTCGCAGGTCTCGTGGAACCGAGCCTGCACCTTGCGGTCGCCGCAGTAGGGAGCCTCGAGGCAGGACGTCGTGCATTCGTCCTTACCGTAGGCGTCGTCGCTGCTCTGGTTGTCGTCGCCCGCGTCGCACTCTTCGTCGCCGGTGGTTTCACCGTCGCCGCAGTAGGGAGCCAACGTGCAGTCCTCGTTGCAGGTGCCGTAGCTGCCGTCGTTGACGCCGTCGTCGCACTGTTCGCCGGTTTCCTTCACGCCGTTGCCGCAGCGGTACTTGCAACGCATGTCGCAGTTGCTCTGCGCGGTGCCGTTGGCGGCACCTGCGTCGCACTGTTCCTTGTCGTCGAGCCGTCCGTTGCCGCAGTTCGGCTGGTCGACGCGGCCGCTGCAGTCGGCGTAACAAGAACCCGGGTAACCGCTGCCGTTCTCCTCTCCGTCGTCGCAGACCTCGCCGTAGTCGGTGTCGGTCTTCGAGTCGCCGCAGTACGGGGCTGCGCGGCACTGGTCGGTGCAGGCGTTCGCGCCGTATGCGTCGCTCGCGTTGTCGTCACCCGCGTCGCATTGCTCGTAGCGGCCGTCGAGCACGCCGTCGCCGCAGCCCGGGGGCTTCACGCAACCCGGCGCGCAGGCATCCGGGCTCGTGGCGTAGGAATCGACGTTCACGCCGAGGTCGCAGGCTTCGGGACCCGAGACCAAGCCGTCACCGCAATACGGCGCCAGCGTGCAGTCGTTCTTGCAGGTGCCGTAGCTACCGTTGTTGGTGCCGTCGTCGCAGATCTCGTCGGAGCCGGCCAGGATGCCGTCGCCGCACTCGGGAGCACAGACCGTGCGGCCCGAGTTGAAGCCCTTGATCGTGAGCTTGAAGTTCGAGGCGTTGGTGTGGCGTTCGGCGTGGAACAGCGCGATCTCGTAGACCTTGCCTTCGACCAATCCGAAGCGTGCGTCGTCCTTCTTGCCGTCGGCGTTGCTGTCCGCGTCGCTCAGCGTCACGGAGCCGTCGCGCGCCGGGTGCAGACCACCGAGGTCCACTGCCAGCTTGCCGCCGATGAACACCCACACGTCGTCGTCGCCGCTGAACGAGAGCTGCTCGCCGCCCTTGTACTCA
>JALYWZ010000659.1 GCA_030852505.1 Myxococcota bacterium
CCTGGCAGCAGGGCGCGACGCCGGCTTGCGCGGGCGCGTCACGCTCACGGCGAGCGAGTGGATGCTGCGCAACGTCGTCGGTCCGCTGCTCGCGCCGTTCCTCGGTGCGCAGCGCGAGCTCGAGATCGAGCTGCTCGCCGAGACGCGCCACGTGAACCTCGCGCGCGGCGAGGCCGATCTCGCGATCCGCCCTTCGCGCTTCGAGCACCGCGAAGTCTTCGAGCGCGAGCTGGCCGTGATCTCCTTCGGCCTTTACGCGTCGGACTCGTACCTCGCGCAGCACGGCGTCCCGGACTTCACGCGGCAGTGCGAGGGCCACGCGCTCGTCGCCATGAGCGAATCCTTGACCAAGGTGCCCGACGTCGACTGGCTGCCTCGAATCGCCGCGAAAGCTCGCGTCGCAGCCCGCAGCAACGGCCGTGAGCCGATGGTGACGCTGGCCGTGGCGGGCGTCGGCATCGCCTGCTTGCCGCGCTTCGTCGGGGACGCGACGCCAGGTCTTCGGCTGCTCCCCGCGCCGTCCCCTCCCGAGCGCAAGCTCTGGCTCGGGGCGCACCGCGAGGCCCGCGCCGTCCCGCGCGTCCGGGCGACCAGCGACTTTCTGGTGGCGGCGTTTCAGCGTCTCCGGCGCGCGCTCGCACCCCCGGCCACCGAAACCGGGAGCCAAATGTAGGACCGTCTCGGATAAGCGTCCGGGTAACGCAGGGCGAGCGCCGGAACGCGCGTCGATGTACGGTCAGACGTTGCGAACCGTCCGGCAGAAGTTGGTAGCGCTCGTGCTCGCTTGCGCGGCCCCCGCAGTGTTCGGCGCCGTGTACCGCTCGCGCGAAGCAGAGAGCGACCTCGTGGCCCAGGTCGAGCGGCGCGTGGACCGCGTCAACGCGAGCTTCGCCGAAGAGCTCGGCGAGTACCAATCGAACGCCAAGCTCGCGCTGTCGCTCACGGAGTCCTCGACGCGCTTCCAGCAGGCGCTCGAAGAAGGGGATCGGGAGCGCGCGCAGCGAACCGTGAACCGCCTCGCCGAGGTCTACAAGTACCGCGTGATCCTGGCGGGGGACCGCGAAGGCGGGCTGCTCGCGACGGGCAATGCTCCGCGCGGGCCGAGGTCGCTCGCGCCGAGCTCGAGCCCGCAGTTCGCGGAGCTGCTCGCTGGCAAGCCCTTGCTCGGCTTGATCCAGGTCGAGTTCGCCGACGGCCCGGGCTACGCGCTGGTGAACGCGCGGCCCGTGAAAGACGCGGAGGAGAAGCAGGTCGGCGCGGTCGCGCTGCTCACGCCGATCACGGCTCGCTACCTGGGCCACCTCGAGAAGAAGCTCAACGCCGACCTCGCGCTGCGCGTGAACGGCCGGTTCGTCGCGGCCTCCCCGAAGCATCCGGCGCCCGAGCTCGAATCGCACGACGGCGCCACGGTGCTGCGTGAGGTGGGAGCGAAGCTGTTCGCCTTGAAGACCTTTCGTCCCGAAGGCTTGCAACGCGCGGGGATGAACGTCGAGATCACCGCCTCGCGCGACGTGACGGCGCTCCGCGACCGTGTGCGCAGCTCCTTGTACCGCACGCTGCTCGGGCTCGGAGCCGGGCTCGCGCTCGTGCTCGGCTTCGCGCTGCGCTTCGCCTCGCGCTTCGGCAGCGCCGTCCGCCGGCTCTCGGACGCGGCGGATCAAATCGGACACGGCAAGTACGTGGTGCTCGAGCCCGTGCGCACCGGCGACGAGCTCGAGCGACTGGGCGAGCGCTTCAATCACATGGTGCAGGGCCTGAAAGAGCGCGACCGGCTACGCGAGACCTTCGGCCGCTACGTGACGCGCCAGGTCGCCGAGCACCTGATGAAGGGCAACGTGAACCTCGGCGGCGAGCTGGTGCCGGTCACGATCCTGTTCTCCGACATCCGCAGCTTCACGAACATCAGCGAGCGCATGGAGCCGCGCGTGCTGCTCGACTTCCTGAACGAGTACTTCAGCGGCATGGTCGAGAGCGTGATGCACCACCAGGGCGTGGTCGACAAGTTCATCGGAGACGCGATCATGGCCGTGTTCGGCGCGCCCGTGCCCGAGCCGGACGACGCGCTGCGCGCCGTGCGCGCGGCGCTCGAAATGCAGGCGCGCCTGCGCAAGATCAACGACGCCTTCAGGGCGCGCGGGTTGCCCGAGATCAAGACCGGCATCGGCCTGCACTCGGGCCAGGTCGTGGCAGGCAACATCGGCCACGTCGAGCGCATGGAATACACGGTGATCGGCGACGCCGTGAACCTCGCGTCGCGGCTCGAAGGCATGACCAAGGAGCTCGGTTGCGACGTGGTGATGTCGGAAGACCTGTACCGTCAGGTCGAGAAGGACGTCGAGGCCGAGCCGCTCCAGCGCATCAAGGTCAAAGGGCGGGACCAGGACGTGATGGTCTATCGCCTGATCGGCGTCAAAAGCCACACTTAGAGCGAGCTCGTATCGAGTCGGTGGCATTCCGCGCGGCTCGTCGGTATTAGGGTGCATGGGCTCGGTGACGCGATCGGGGGAGGACGACGTCTCGTGCCGTCGCCCCGAGGGCCCCGAGCAGCTCGAAGCGCTGAACCGCGAAGTCGAGCGGCTGCGCGTGCTCGCCTCGCGTGAGCGCGGCCTGGTCGAAGCGATCCTCGCGCACAGCCCGCACGGCATCATCGTCTCCGACCCGCACGGCAAGCTCGTGCTCCAGAACCAGGCGGCGGAGCGGATCTGGGCCGGCAGCGCCACCGCCAACGACGTCGCATCCTGGGGCACCTACCGCGCCTTCCACGCCGACGGGCGCCCGTTCGAAGGCTCGGACTGGTCGATGGCGCGCGCGCTCTCGGCCCACACCATCACCGAGGGCGAGGAGATCCAGATCCAGCGCTTCGACGGCAGCCGCGGCGTGCTGCTCGGCTCGAGCGCGCCGATCTTCGGCCCCGACGGAGCCCTGACAGGCGCCGTCTCCGTGTTCGCCGACATCACCAAGCTCAAAAAGCAAGAAGAGGAGCTGCGCGTCAGCGCCGCCCGCCGTGCTTTTCTGGTCGAAGCCGGCGCGCTGCTCGCCTCGAACCTCGACTACGAGTCCACGCTGCGCACGGTCGCGGAGCTGGCCGTGCCCACGCTCTCCGACTGGTGCGCGGTGGACATCGTCTCGAGCAGCGGCGCGATCGAGCGCCTGGCGAGCACCCACGCCGATCCGGCGCAGGTCAGAGCCGCCGAGAACCTCGAGAAAAACCACCCGCCAAACCCCGGCTCGTCCCTGGGCGTGCACGCGGTGGTGAAGTCGGGGGCCTCGCAGCTCGTGCCGGAAGTCACGGATTCCATGCTGGCCGCGGCGGCAAACGATGCCGCACACCTGGAGGCCCTGCGCGCGCTCGGCTTGCGGTCCGCGATGGTGGTGCCGCTTCGCTGTGGCAACGAAGTGCTCGGCGCGATCTCGCTCGCCTCCGCGCAATCAGGCCGCAGCTTCGAAGCAAAGGACCTCGCCGTCGCCGAGCAGCTCGCCAACGTGGCCGCGCTCGCAATCCAGAACGCTCGCTCGTACCGCGATGCCGTGCGCGCCAATCAAGCAAAGGACGAGTTCTTGGCGACGGTTTCGCACGAGCTGCGCACGCCGCTGAGCGCGATCCTCGGGTACGCGCGGATCATCCGCGGCGGCAACATCGACCCACACAAGCTGGATCGCGCGCTCGAGACGATCGAGCGCAACGCGCTCACGCAGGTGCGGCTGATCGAAGACTTACTCGACGTCT
>JALYWZ010000660.1 GCA_030852505.1 Myxococcota bacterium
GATCTGGCTCGTCGCCGCAGGAACCGAGATCCGGGCGCGCGGGCAGCTGCGCGCCGCCTCGCCGCGCTTCCTCGCCGACGTCGCCCCCACCATCCGCAAGCTCGCCGACATCCCCGAAGACCGGCACCAGCACGCCGGCCGCGCCATCGACGAGCTACTTCTGGCGCCGTCCGAGCTCGAGCCGGCTTCCCGCGACCACCAGCAGCTCGGACAGCAGCCAGGTCGCGATCACACAAGCAGCGACGCCCAGCACGGCGGCTAACGGCAGCGGCGACAGGGACAGCGCGTGGCGGAGCGGCGGCGTGTACAGGCAGGCCAGGCTCAACAGCACGCCGAAAGCCGTCGCCGCATATAGCGCGCGGTTCGACGAGGCCCGGCCCGACACGCGACGCGCAGGATAGACGGAGACCACCTTCGCCCCGGACTCGTAGAGGAACACCGCGGCTTGAATCGACGCCACGTCGAAGCCGTAGTGCGGCAACCAGGCGAGCGCGCCGAGCCCGACCAGGCCCTGAATCACACCGACCCCCGCGATGAAGCGCAAAGCCGCGCGATCGAGCAGCGGGCGCTCTCCGTGCGACGGCGCACGCAGCATGGCCGCAGGATTGCGATCGAAGGCCAGCGCCAGCGCCGGCGGTCCGTCGCCGATGAAGTTGATGAACAGGACCTGCATCGCCGACAGCGGCAACACCAGCGCACCGCTCGCGTCGCGCACACCCCACAGGTAGGAGCCCAACGCGCCACCGAGCACCACGACCGCGAGCGCCACGTTGGTGGCGAACGTGAAGCGAATGAACTTCTGGATGTTGTCGTGGATGTTCCGACCCTCGTCGATGGCCTGAACGATCGTCGAGAAATCGTCGTCGAGCAGCACCAGATCGGAGACCTCGCGCGCGACGTCGCTGCCCCGGCGTCCCATCGCCACGCCGATGTCTGCGCGCTTCAAGGCCGGCGCGTCGTTGACGCCGTCCCCGGTCATCGCCACGACACTGCCCGTCTGCTGCAACGACTCGATGATCAACAGCTTGTCGTCTGCAGTAGCGCGCGCGATCACGCCCGCGCGGCTCAATCGCTCGGCGCGCTCCGCGGGCGAGCTCTCTCGAAGCTCCTCGCCGCTCAGCACCGCGTCCGACGGCAGCCCGACCTGGCTGGCGATGGCGCGAGCCGTGATCGGGTGATCGCCGGTGATCATCAAGACCCGCACTCCGGCTCCGAGCACCGAGGCCACGGCCTCGCTCACGCCGGCGCGGGGGGGATCCCAGATCGCGACCAGCCCGAGCAGCTCGAGCCCCTGCTCGCCTTCCCCAGAAACGCGGCCAATGGCGATCACTCGCCTGCCGAGCGCCGATTGTTCCTCGTTGACCCGAGTCCAGCGCTCGGAGTCGCCGTCCGGGTTGCGCGAGCGCGCCAATAAGACCTCGAACGCGCCCTTGAAGTAGCCGACGACACCGCCCGGCCCGTCCACCGTGACGCGTGAGTAGCGCCAGGCGCTATCGAAGGGGCGCTGCGAAATCCGCGGGTTTTTCCGGCGCAGCACCGCGACGTCCAGGCCTCGCGCGCGGGCGTAAACGATCAGCGCTCGGTCGAGCGGATCGCCCGAGTCCCCGTCGAGCTCGGCGTCGTTGGCGAGCACGCCGGCCTCGATCAGCTTCTGTTCGTCGTCCGCGAAGACGGCCAGCACCTCGAGCCGGTTCTCGGTGAGGGTGCCGGTCTTGTCGGTGGCGATCACGTTCACGGAGCCGAGCGCCTCGACTGCCGAGAGCCGGCGCACCACCGCGTTGCTGCGCGCCATGCGCTCGACGCCGACGGCCAGCGTCAGCGTGACGACCGCGGTCAGCCCTTCGGGCACGATCGCCACGGCGAACGCGATCGCGAAGGTGACCACACCGCCGATCCGAGATAGCCCCTCGCTGGCGAGCCCCAAAGCCACCAGGAGCGCCACGATCGCGAAGGCGACGGTCGCGATTTTCTTGCCGAAAGCGCCCATGCGCCGCTCGAGCGGCGTGTTACCGGTCTCCATGCTCGCGAGCTTTTCGGCGAGCTTCCCCATGGCGCTGCGCGGCCCCGTGGCGGTGACGCGCACGCTGGCGCTGCCTCGCACGACCAGCGTGCCGCTCGACGCGACGTCCCCGCCTGCTTTCTCGACGGGGATCGATTCGCCCGTGAGCACGGACTCGTCGATCGCCAGCGCGGACTGCTCGACGATCAAGCCGTCGGCCGGGACGCGATCGCCCGCTTCGAGCCGCAGCAGATCGTCGCGCACCAGCGTGAGTGACGGCACCCGCACCAGCTTGCCGTCGCGAAACGCCCAGCTGAAAGCCTGACCGAGCTTGCGCAGCGCCGAGAGAGCCCGCTCGGAGCGGTACTCTTGCAGCACGCTGAGCGCGGTGTTGATCACGAGCACGGCCAGGATCGCGAGCGGTTCGATCGGGACATCGCCCGCGCCGTCCAGGAGCCAGAGCCCGAGGTCGAGCCCAGCGGCACCCAGGAGCAGCAGCGAGAGCGCGGTTCCGAGCTGGGACAAGACGCGCTCGTGGAGGCGTCGCGGGCGAGCCGCCGGGAGCGCGTTCTCCCCCTCGGTACGCAGGCGTTCGAGCGCCTCGCCCGACGCGAGGCCGGGCCAGACTTCCTCGATTGCGCCCATTGGGGCCTCCTCTCTAGGCCGAAAGCGCGGCCGGCTGGGATTCGGGCGCGAGGTCCTGCGAAAGCACGGTCGCGAACGCATCGACCGCCGCCCAGTCCGTGTATTCGTAGTCGCGCGACGTATCGACGTCCCCGCCTTCGGCCTGAGCGATGCGTCGCATCACCCAGCGAATGAAGAAGTTGTAGCGGGTGTACGGGAGCGCCCCGGCCACGAGCTCGACGTGGCGCGGCTTCAAGCCAGCTTGCTTCAAGAAGCGCTCGACGACCACTCGGGTCTGCGCCCTGCCGTCGTGGGTCCGGCTCGCCACCGCGAGCCCGACGGAGACGAAGCTACAAGGCACCCGCGCCAGCGCGTCTCGGTGCTTCTTGGCGAAGGCCAGCGCGGCGCGCGGATAGCCCGCGGCGTAGATCGGCGCAGCGAGCACCACGGCATCGAAACGCGACGGCTCGACGGCGGTGCGGTCGTGTCGCAGGTCGAACAGCTCGGCGCCGTCGCCGCGCTGCGCGAGCCGCTCTGCGATGCGCTGAGCAATCTTCGTGGTCTGGCCCTCGCGGCTGAGATACGCAATCAGCACCTTTGCCATGGTGCGTGACGGTGCAACATCGGTGCCGCGCGCAAGTGGGCGTCCCGCTTCGCTGACTGCTAGCAAAGAGTGCACGATTTGCGCGCCCTGCCGGGAGGCGCCGCAATCCGCGCGTTGGCTGGCGCCATCGAGCTCCCTTTCACTCGGTTTTCGAGCTCGAGCCGCGACGGTACGGCGCTTGCTTCGTGTTGGCCGTCCCGAAGAGAGGAAACACTCATGGCAAACCGCTCGATTCAACGCATCCTGGCCCCTGTCGACCTGTCTTCGTGCTCGCGGAGCTCGCTCGAGTTTGCGTGCTCGCTGGCCACGACCTGCGGTGCCAGCGTCGAGGTGCTGTTCGTGAGCGGCGCGGCTTCGCCTCCGCAAGAGGCGGACGCCGTCGAGCTCCAGCGCTTCGTCGCCAGCGTGCCGGGTACCACCTCGGTTCCGCTCACGCAGCACATCGAGTCAGGCGACGCGCGCGAGCGCATCGTGGCGCGCGCCGCGGGCGGCTTCGACG
>JALYWZ010000125.1 GCA_030852505.1 Myxococcota bacterium
GTTAGGTGGCGCTGGAGTAGCTCTGCGACGAACACGGGGCGGGGCCGCGGGAGGCTAGCCTTTCTGCCGTGAGCGTGCCCGAAAACTCCGCGCGCGCCCTCACCCCCGAGCTTGCAGCTTGACAAGATCGGCGGATTTCCTGTTCTTCATTGCCGCGGATGGCTGCCGAGACCGACGACGAACCCGACGCGCCCGATCGAGCCGCGCCCACGGTCCGCCGCCGCGGCGCCGCGCGCTTCGGGCTCGAGCTCTCGCCGCTCTGCGTGTTGTGCGCGGCGCTGTGCGTGCTCGGGGTCTTTCTCAGGATCCACGCGCTGGGCTTCCCGTCGGAGTTCCTGTTCGACGAGCACCACTTCGTCGAGAACGCGCGCAACTACCTCGCGGGCAAACCGGACCTGAACGATCACCCGCCGCTCGGCAAGCTGTTCCAGGCGCTGTCGATCGCTGCCCTCGGGGACCAGGCCTTTGCCTGGCGCTTGCCGTCCTTGCTGTGTGGTCTCGCCGCTATCGCGATCGCCGGGATCGCGGCGCGGCGCTTGTTCGACAGCACGCGCGCGGCATGGCTCGCGGCGGCGTTCGTGGCCGCGGACGGGTTCTTGATCGGCTATTCGCGGGCCGCGCTGCTCGACGGCTATCTCGCGCTCTGCTCGTTGCTCGCGGTGTTGCTCGCGACCACGCGCCCGAGCCCCCGCTACGTGCTCCTCGGCGGGCTGCTCGCCGGCAGCGCGCTCTCGATCAAATTCAGCGGCGTGGCGGTGTTCGTACCGTTGGCGATCGGCGTCGTCACGGCGAAGGGCGTTGGGAGTCGGCGCGAGTCGTCGGCGCTCGGCTTGCTGGGCACGGCCGTGGTCGTCTACCTCGGGATTTACTGCCTGGGGCTGAGCCTCGCGGGCCAGCCGTCTTCGCCGGTCGACGCGCTGAACGAGACGAAGCGCCTGTACACCCACCACGCGGCGCTCACCGAGATGAAGAACGCGCTGGTCTCGGGCTGGGTGAGCTGGGCGCTCCCCACCAAGCCGATCATGATGGGCTACGTCGAGCGGCTCGGGACCGTGCGCGCGCTGACGAGCCTCGGTAACCTCGCTTTGTGGTGGCCGGGTGTCGCGCTCGCGCTGGTCCTGTGCTGGCGCATCCTGTACCGCGGCCTTCGCGCGACACTGCGCGGACGCAAGCCCGAGCCCGCTCCGGCCGCGAACGCAGGCCCGCTCGCGAGCGTCGCGGGGCTCGACTTCTCCGGCTTTCTCGAGGCGCACGGCCGCGCGGCGCTGATCGTGCTCGGCGGGGCGATCGGCTTCGTGGCGCCGTGGGCCATCAGCCACCGCGACTCGTACATCTATCACTTCTTGCCGAGCTACGTGCTCTTGCTCGTGCTGCTCGCCGGCTTCGTCGCCCGCGAGGCACGCACCACGCTCGTGGTCTCGTTTCTGGCGCTCGTGCTGGTCGTGCTCGCGTTCTACGCGCCGGTCTGGTCGATGTTCGAGACCAGCGCGCGCGCCGTGAACCTGCGGCTGTTCCTGCCGGTGTGGCGATGACGTCCCTCGCGCAACGCATCGGGCGCGACTGGCTGATCACGGCCGGCGCTCTCGTGCTCTCGGCGCTCTTGCTGGCTCTCGGTGGCGGCCGCGCCCCGTCCAAGGGGGACCGGGTCCCGGTCGCGCTCACGATCATCCCCGCGGACGAGAAGAACCTCGGCTGCTCGTCGAGCGCCGAGGTCTCCGGCCTGCGCTGCGCCTTCGACGGCGAGGGCAAGCCGGTGGCGGTAACGCATCCGCTGCGCCCGTTCGTCACGCTCGGTCGTGAGCTGGTGCTGATCTCGAACCTGTTCGAGCTCGACTCCGTCGAAGAATTCCTGACGCGCGCGCGAAAAAAGCGCTCCAACGAGCGCGTCACCCTGCGTTGCAAGGCCGAGCTACTCGGTACGCTGCGAGACTTCGGCGTTCACTGGCAAGCCGGCGAAGCGTTCGAGAAGACCAAGTCGGCTTCTGTACTGAGGGCTTCGGAGTGCCGGGTGGAGGAACGGTGAATGTCCACCCGCAAGAGCCGCTCCGAGTCGAAGAAGACCGAACGCCGGCGCGAGATCCTCGATGCGGCGCGGGATGTGTTCGCGCGCAAGGGCTATAACCCGGCGACGATCGACGACATCGTGGCGCAGGCGGGCGTCGCGCGCGGCACCTTCTATCTGTATTTCGACGACAAGCGCGCGGTGTTCTCGGAGCTGATCGATCGCTTCGCCGCGCAGATCACCGCCGCGATCCAGCGCATCGTGACTGACGATTCGTCCCGACCAGTCGCCGACCAGGTCCGCGCCAACATCCGCGCCATCCTCGGCACCTGTCTGGCCGAGCGGGCCACGACCAAGATCCTGTTCACGGACGCGGCCGGCGTGGACCCGGCCTTCGACCGCAAGCTCCTCGCATTTTACGACAGCGCCGTGCAGCTCTTGACGGAGGCGCTCAAGGACGGGCAGGCGCTCGGCATCGTGGCCGACGGCGAACCGCGCGTGCTCGCCTACTTGAGTATTGGTGCGTTGAAGGAATTGTTGCACCAGGCCGTCACGCTCGGTTTCGCGGAAGAGACCGCGGACGTGCTCACCCAGCAGATGTATTCGTTCTTGAGCCGCGGCTACCTGCGCGCGGCCGAAGCGGCGCCGCCCTCGGTGCGCGGTCGCGGCCGCTCGCGGCGCTGACAAATTTGTCGGAATACGGCTGGGCCGGCCGTGTTTCGAGCCCTGGAAAAAGCACCCAAACGGCGCTCTTCCTTGACTCGGCCGTGCGGGCGCCTCATTTGACGCCCTGCCGAGGTCCCCCCGGACCCACCATGCGCTACGCGCGGACTTTCGCGGCCCGGGAACCGCACCTCGAGACCCAAAACGCCATGGCCAACGACAGCCCCGAGGTCGCCCCGAACACGCTGAGTCTCGTGTTCCTGGAGGCGCTGTATGCCGACTACCTGCGCGATCCGAACAGCGTGCCGCCGGACTATCGCAGTTACTTCGCCGAGCTCGACCACGACGAGGCGTTCCGGCGCTCTCCTCAGATCGGACCGTCGTTCAAGCCGTCGAGCGTGTTCAACCCGAGCTCACGCTCGGTGAACGGCAACGGCGCTGTACGCGGTCACAACGGGCACGGAAGCCTGGCTCCGGCCAGCAACGGCGCGGCGGTGGCGGGCGGCGTGTCCGACGCCGCCGTGCGTCAGGATCGGGTCGACGCGCTGGTCCGCGCCTACCGCGTGCGCGGTCACATGATCGCCAAGATCGACCCGCTCGGTCTGCCGCGCCCGAACCAGGCCGAGCTCGATCCCGAGTATTACGGCCTCACCGCCGACGACCTCGGCCGCAAGTTCTCGAGCCGCACGATCTTCGGCGCCGAGTCGCTGACGCTGCGCGAGATGCTGACGCGCCTGCGCACCACTTACTGTCGCTCGATCGGCGTGCAGTTCATGCACATCGACGACCTGAAGGTGAAAAACTGGCTGCAGGATCGGATGGAGGGCTCCGAGAACCGCATCCAGCTGAGCCGGGACGAGCAGCTGCGCATCCTCACCAAGCTGACCGACGCGGTGATCTTCGAGGAGTTCATCCAGAAGAAGTTCGTGGGCGCCAAGAGCTTCTCGCTCGAAGGCTCCGAGAGCCTGATCCCGCTGCTCGCCTTCGCGATCGATCGCGCCGCCGAGCACGGCGCGGACGAGATCGTGCTCGGCATGGCCCACCGCGGCCGCCTGAACGTGCTCGCCAACATCATGGGCAAGAACCCGCGCGACATCTTCCGCGAGTTCCAGGACACCGATCCCGAGCTCTACTTCGGCAGCGGCGACGTGAAGTACCACCTCGGCCACAGCTCGGACTTCGTGAGCGCCAGCGGTCGCAAGGTGCACCTCAGCCTGTGCTTCAACCCGAGCCACCTCGAGTTCGTGAACCCGGTGGTGTGCGGCCGCACGCGCGCCAAGCAAGACCGCGTCGGCGACCACGCGCGGCGCGCCAAGATCGGCCTCACGATCCACGGCGACGCGGCCTTCGCGGGCGAGGGCATCGTGCAGGAAACACTGAACTGCAGCCAGCTCGACGCCTACACCACGGGCGGCACGATCCACGTGATCGTCAACAACCAGATCGGCTTCACCACGCCGCCGCAGCAGGGTCGCTCCACGACCTACGCGACCGACGTCGCCAAGATGCTGCAGATCCCGATCTTCCACGTCAACGGCGAGGACTCGGAGGCGGTGGCGCAGGTCGTGCGCCTGGCCATGGACTTCCGCGATACGTTCGTGCGCGACGTGGTGATCGACATGTACGGCTACCGCCGTCACGGTCACAACGAGACCGACGAGCCGGCGTTCACGCAGCCGCTGCTCTACCGAGCGATCGCCCAGCGCAAGAGCGTGCGCGACGGCTACCTCGAGCACCTGTTGAAGCAGGGCGGTGTCACGCGCGAAGAGGCCGATCGCATCGCGGTCGAGCGCCGCGAGCACCTCGAGCGCGAGCTCAGCGAGGCGAACCGCAAGGACTACCAGCGCGTCCACGACTGGCTCGGCGGCTACTGGAAGGGCTACCGCGGCGGCACCGAGGCCGACGTGCCCGAGGTCGACACCTCGGTCGACAAGGAGCGGCTCTCGCGCCTCATCAAGAAACAAACCGAGCTGCCGCCGGACTTCCACCCGCACAAGCAGATCGACCGCTTGCTCGCGAATCGCCGCGCCATGGGCAACGGCGAAAAGCCGCTCGACTGGGGCACCGCGGAGCTCGCCGCGTTCGCGACGCTGGTGACCGAAGGCACGCGGGTGCGTCTGACCGGGCAAGACGCGGGCCGCGCCACCTTCAGCCAGCGCCACGCCGTGCTGCACGATTTCGAGGACGGCCACGCCTACGTCCCGCTCTGCCATCTGGAAGAGGGACAGGCGCCGATCGAGGTCTACAACTCGCCGCTCAGCGAGGGGGCGTGCCTCGGCTTCGAGTACGGCTACAGCCTGGATTGGCCGGACGCGCTCGTGCTGTGGGAGGCGCAGTTCGGGGACTTCGCGAACGCCGCGCAGGTGATCATCGATCAGTTCATCGTCAGCGCCGAGGACAAGTGGAAGCGCTTGTCGGGCCTGGTGCTGCTCTTGCCGCACGGCTACGAAGGGCAGGGGCCCGAGCACTCGAGCGCGCGCATCGAGCGTTTCTTGACGCTGGCCGCGGAGGAGAACATCCAGGTCGTCCAGCCCTCGACCCCCGCGCAGTACTTTCACCTCCTCCGGCGCCAGGTGCTGCGCCCCTGGCGTAAGCCGCTGGTGGTATTCACGCCGAAGAGCCTGCTCAGGCACCCGCAGTGCGTGAGCGCGCTCGACGATTTCGTTCAGGGCCGTTTCCAGCGCGTGATCCCCGATCCGCGGGGCGTGAAACCGGCGAAGGTCCTACTCTGTAGCGGCAAGGTCTACTACGACCTCGAGAAGCGCCGCGCCGAGCTCGGCCGCGAGGACGTGGCGATCGTCCGCGTCGAGCAGCTCTACCCGCTGCCCGACGTCTATCTCCGCCACGCGATCGAGGACTGCAACGACGGCACCCCCGTGGTCTGGGTCCAGGACGAGCCGGAAAACATGGGCGCCTGGCGGCTCTTGAAGGCGCGGCTCGGCTCGATGCTGTTCGGTCGGTTCCCCCTGACCGGCGTGTGCCGCGCCGAATCGGCCAGCCCGGCCACCGGCTCCCACAGCTGCCACAAGCTGGAGCAGCAAGAGCTGCTCGAACGCGCGTTCGTCTAGAGCGGTTCGCGGCCTGAATGGTGTATACGGACGAAAGCAAAGCCCATGGCCATCGAGCTCAAGATTCCGCCCGTCGGTGAGTCGATCACAGAAGTGCAGATCGGCGATTGGTTGAAGGCCGAAGGAGACAGCGTCCAGCGCGACGAGATCCTGGTGAAGATCGAGACCGACAAGGTCACGGTCGATCTGCCGGCCCCGGTCGCGGGGGTGCTCTCCTCGATCAAGATCAAGAAGGGCCAGAACGCGACGGTCGGCGACGTGATCGGCACCATCGAAGAGGGCGCCGGCACCGCCAAGGTTGAGCCTGCGCCGAAGCCGGAGGCTGCCGCGCAGAAGGCGGCGGAGCCCGCGAAGCCGGCTGAAGACGCCGAGCCCGTGTCACGCGAGCTGCGCGAGACGCTGCCGCCGCAAGGCTTCGCGCGGGTGATGCCCTCGGCGCGGCGTGCGCTCAAGGAGCGGGGCCTGTCCGCGGACGACGTCGAGCCGACCGGTCCCGGCGGGCGCCTGCTGAAGGAAGACGTGATGCGTGCCGCGCAGAAGCCGAAGGCGGGGGAGCCCGTCGCTCGCTCGCAAGGCGACGAGCTCGATCATCCGGAAGAGATCGTGGCCATGAGCCCGTTCCGGCGCCGCATCGCCGAGCGGCTCGTCGAGTCGCAACAGACGGCGGCAATCCTCACCACCTTCAACGAAGTGGACATGTCGAACGTGATGGCGTTGCGCAAGCAGCACCAGGAGGCGTTCCAGGGCAAATACGGCATCAAGCTCGGCTTCATGTCGTTCTTCGTCAAGGCGGTGATCGACGCGCTGAAGCTCGTCCCGGCCGTGAACGGTGAGATCCGCGGCACGGACATCGTCTACAAGAACTACTACGACATCGGCGTCGCCGTGGGCGGCGGCAAGGGGCTGGCCGTGCCGGTGATCCGCGCGGCGGATCGGCTGAGCTTCGCCGAGGTCGAGAAGACCATCGCGGACTTCGGCGTGCGCGCGAAGGACAACAAGCTCGAGCTCAAGGAGCTCCAGGGCGGCACCTTCACGATCTCGAACGGCGGCATCTACGGCTCGCTGCTCTCGACGCCGATCATCAACCCCCCGCAGAGCGGCATCCTCGGCCTGCACGCGATCAACGATCGCCCCGTAGCGCTGAACGGCCAGGTCGTGATCCGGCCGATGATGTACATCGCGCTCAGCTACGACCACCGCCTGATCGACGGCCGCGAGGCGGTCACGTTCCTGAAACGCGTGAAGACCTGCGTCGAAGAGCCGACGCGGATCCTGCTCGAAGTGTGAGCTGCGAGCGGCAAAGCTCGAACCAACGGTGATCCCATGGCGGTACAACACGACCTGATCGTGATTGGCGCCGGCCCGGGCGGCTACGTGGCCGCGATCCGCGCCGCGCAGCTCGGCCTGAACGTGGCCTGCATCGAGAAGGAGCCCGCCCTCGGCGGCACGTGCCTGCGTGTCGGTTGTATCCCGAGCAAGGCGCTGCTCGAATCGAGCGAGCGCTACCACGAGACCAAGCACGGCCTCGAAGACTTCGGCGTGCGCGTCCAGGGCGTGGAGCTCGACCTCGCGCGGATGCTGAAGAAGAAGGACAGCGTCGTCTCGGCGCTCACGGGCGGCGTCGGGTACCTGTTCAAAAAGCACCACGTCACGCGCTACGCCGGCCACGGTCGGATCGTCGGCAAGGGCCGCGTGCAGGTCGAGGGCGAGAAGCCGGAAGAGCTCAGCGCGCCGCACATCCTGATCGCGACGGGCAGCAAGCCGGCCGCGCTCCGCGGTGTGACGTTCGACGGCGACCGCATCGGCGCCAGCACCGAAGGCCTCTCGTTCCCCGAGGTGCCGGGCCACCTGGTGGTGATCGGCGCGGGCTACATCGGTCTCGAGCTCGGCTCGGTCTGGAACCGCCTCGGCTCCAAGGTCACCGTCGTCGAATACCTCGATCGCATCCTGCCCGGCATGGACTCGGAGATCGCCGAGGAAGCCGAGAAAATCTTCGAGAAGCAGGGCCTCGAGATCCGGCTCGACACCGGCGTCACCGGCGCTCGCGTCGAGGGCAACCAGGTCGTGGTCGAGCTCGGCAGCAAGGACCCGCTCCGCTGCGACCGCTTGCTGGTCGCGGTGGGCCGTGTACCGCTGACCGACAACCTGGGCCTCGAGAGCGTGGGCATCGAGCTCGACCCGCGCGGCCGCATCCCGATCGACGACGCCTTCCGCACCTACGTCCCCGGTATTTACGCGATCGGCGACGTCGTGCGCGGCCCGATGCTCGCCCACAAGGCTTCGGAAGAAGGCGTGGCCTGCGTCGAGCAGATCGTCACCGGCTACGGCCACGTGAACTACGACGCCATCCCCGGCATCGTCTACACGCACCCCGAGGTCGCGAGCGTCGGCAAGACGGAAGACGAGCTCGTCGAAAAGAAGATCCCCTACAAGAAGGGCGTCTTCCCGTTCAGCGCCAACGGCCGCGCCCGCGCGCTCGGCGACATTCAGGGCCGCGTCAAGATGCTCGCCCACGCCGAGACCGACCGCCTACTCGGCGTGCACATCATCGGCCCCCGCGCAGGCGATCTGATCGCCGAAGCCGCCGTCGCCCTCGAGTTCGGCGCCAGCGCCGAAGACATCGCCCGCTCCACGCACGCCCACCCGACCCTAGCCGAAGCGCTCAAAGAAGCCGCGCTCGGCGTGGCGGACCGCGCGATTCACATCTAATCGTCGGGAGCTCAGCTCCCGCCCCGCTGGAGTGAATCCAGCGGGGCCCCACCCTCAGGTTTTGGGGCCCCGACCCCAAAACTCGCGCGAGTCACGTCTAGGCGACGTTCGCGACGCTGGCGAGCGAGCTGCGCGGGCGGGAGGCCTGCTCTTGGTCGACCTTGAGCGTGCCGTTCACGTCGTGGGCGAGGCTGTGCAAAGCCTCGCGTAGACGCGCGCTGGAGCGGGAAGACGCGGCGAACGTGGTAGCGAGCTTCGAATCGCTCGCGGCGCGTGCGCCGGAGACGAGTGCTTTGCGGGTCGCGACGGCTGCGTCGTCGATGCGCTCGTTGCACACGATCACGAGCCCCTGCGCGGCGCTGCCGTCGGCGAACAGACCCTTCATGACGCGGCTCACGCGCTCAGCGAAGTCGGCTCCGGCCTCGCCTTCGCTCGCGGCCACCACGCGGAACTCGCCGGTGTGGGCGCGGCTCGCAATCCAGGAGGGAAAGGTGGCGCCGAGCTCGACGGCGACGAGCGAGACCAGGGTGCGCGGGGCGCGGCGCGAGCTCGAAGGTTTTTCGGAACGTTTGGTAGGTGGATGCGACATGCAGTGCAGGGGGAATGAGTATTCGAAGCGCGGCGCGGGTTCCCGATCGCGATTGAAAGCGACCGGCCCGGTGGCGGCCAAGTTCTGGCCCCTAACTAGCAAAGGGCGCGGCCGAACGCTCGCATCCGGCCGCGCCTCGATTAAATCAGCGGTTCACCTTACGGCGCCGTAGGCCCAGGGCTGCCAGACCAAACAGAGCAAATACGGGAGCAAGGCCGCTCGGCCCGCTGGCGGAACCGTACGAACAGCCGCCCGGGTCCCTCTTGAATTCTTCACCCTTGGCGTCATCAGGGTCACCGCCGGCGCCGGACGAAGCGCTCGCTCGCCCGCCCGTGCTTGGGCGACTGGGGGAGCCGGCATCGCCACCGGAGTCGGTTGCGCCGGTCGACGTATCGCCGGCCGCGCCCGGCGTGCTCGGGGAGCCGCCTTCGCCGCTCGGCGCTTCAC
>JALYWZ010000661.1 GCA_030852505.1 Myxococcota bacterium
GTCGCCGCCCCGCCGGTCGCGCTGCCGCCCGTCGTCCCGCCCGTCGCAGCCTTGCCGCCCGTTGGGGCGCCGCCGGTAGTGGGAGAAACTCCACCTGTGGGAGTGTTGCTCGAGCCGCCGCTGCTGCCACCGGTGCCCGCGCTGGGCGTCCCCGGATCGTCGTCGTCCGAGCTACAGGCGGCGAATGCGCTCAGGCAGAGCGTGACGAGAACGGGGGCACGGAGGCGATGCGCGAGCAACATGCCCGAGGCATTACCTGCAACCGGTTCCTCGTCAATCGGATCGCGGGCAGGTGGCGCGAGCCACGGTCTACGAAAGTGAGAAGACTGCGCGAAGAACGAGCACTCTCAGCGGCGCGGCGGCGAGCCAGCTTGCAGAGCCAGCGTTCCAGCCTTCAGCGCGCGCACGACCGCGAGCGCCTCCTCGCGAGACGCATAGGCGTGCGACGGCGCGTGCAATCGTATCGCCGTCATTCTGCCGGCCACGCGCTGCCGCATGCTGCCGTTGTAACGGACCACCGTGATCGCGCACTCGTCGACGACACGCTTGACCCGGCTCGTATAGAACTCGATCTCGTCGAGGTTCACCGTCAGGTTCTGGTAGTCGACGACGACGTAGACCTTTTCCCCGCCCGCGTGTCTCCGCCAGAAAAGCACGCCGTCGTCGAAATAGGCCGCGATGTCGTCGCGGGTCTGCAGCACGACCGGCGCGGGGTGCGAGGCGAAGATCGTCTTCTCCTCCGCGTCGAACGTCCACTGCACCGGGGGGCGCGTGGCTCGCGGGAGGCGGGGTTGATCCGCCGTTTCGGAGGGGCGGCTAGTCGGTGAGGTCATCGCCGGTCGTCGGTCCGCGTTACGGATCGTGCATTCGGGAACGGCGCCGCGCGGCGATTCGTTAGCCTCGAACCGAACGAAGACCCCCACACCCTCGGAGGACCTCCCACATCTGCCGCCGCCGCCGCTAGGCGGATTTCGAGGCCATCCCCACCGCGGCCAGCCACTCGGGGGTGGGCGGAAGTAGCCGCCGCGCCTCGAGATCGAACAGCCCGCACACGAAGCGCCCTTCGCAGCACAGCTCGCCGGATTCGTTGTGCATCTCTTGGATCACGATCCCGGCCTTGCCTTCGTAGCTTTCGACCCAGGTCTTGATCGTGATGCGCTGGCGGTTCTTCACTTCGCGCCGGAAGCGCAGCGTGACTTCGAGCACCGTCGGCCCCTGCCGAAGCTCTCGAATCCGCTCGAGGCCGAAGCCGTTGCCCGTGATCCAGTCCCAGCGCGCCGCCTCGAACAGATCGAGGTAGGTGGCGTTGTTCACGTGGCCGAACGTGTCGAGGTGCCGCTCGATGATCAGCACCGTGTATTCGTGAACTGCCGATAACACAGGCAGATACCTGGGGTGATCCCCCGGCTCGCGTCAAGCGCTAGGCTAGGCCGATGGGCGCTACCCCGTCCGTGGCAGTACCTGCTTCACTGCTCACGACGGTGGGCGCTTCCTCCGTCCAAGACGTTTCGGCCGAAGACGGGCAGATTGCCCCCGGACACCCATGAAGAACCTCACCAAGCTCACTACTCTGCTCGTGGTAGACGACATCGAAGCCTGCTTGCCCGAGTGGCAAGCGCTCGGCTACGCCGTCAGCGTCCGCGTTCCCGAATCCGGAGCGGCTGGCTTCGTGATCCTGAAGGGGCCAAACCATTCGGAGCTGATGCTACAGACCCGCAAGAGCCTCGCGGACGACCTGCCGGCCGTCGCCCGCAAGAAGCCGAGCTTCCTGCTCTACGGGGACGTCGCCGAGCTCTCGAAGGCGCGCCGCCAGCTCGGCGCTGCCAAGGTGCTGGTCGAGGAACGATCCACGTTTTACGGCGCGACCGAGTCGTGGCTCGAGCTCGAGAACGGCGTGATCCTGGGACTGTCGGAGCACGGATAGCGCCGTCAGCTTGGTCCGGCTCCGAGCCGGGTCCGGAGCCACGACCAGGGCCGCTCGAGCTCCTGCGGACGCAAGAACGCCAGGTAGTAGGCCAGGCTGATCAGCGAAAACGGACCGACGTTGAGCAGCAACAGCACGCCGACGTGCAAGCACACGCCGACCAGCACGAACGGCTTGCGGAGATCCCAGCGCACGAGCCAGCGGTGCACGCGCCCTGCGTTCGCCTTTTGGCGCAACGCGCGATAGTGCAACAACAGCAGCGGCGCGCCGATCTCGAAGTGCCAGGTGACGGCCGTGCCGAGCACCAACAACGGGTACGCGAACGCCGTGAAGCTCAGATCGAAGCGCCGCCAGGTCGGGTCCTGAAACACCCAATACAGCGCCGAGTAACCGCCGAGCGGCGTCCAGGTCAGGCTGAGCTTCTGAAGACCGGTGGCGCCGTACACGACCAACAGCTGAAAGATCAAGAGGTAGCGCGGCCACGCGGGCCGCGGCCGCTCGCTGATCCAGCTACCGGAACGCAGCCGGCAGTCGACCGAGAGCGTGGCGTTCGCCGCGCTGAAGAACAGCAAGTACAGCGCGTTGGTGAGCATCGAGTCGTAAGAGCCGACGGTGTCGCCGTTCATGCGCACGAGCGAATCGTAGGCCTGCGCAGCCACCAGATACGGGACGCGGCCGCCGAGACCCAAGACGACGAGCGCGCCCGAAAGCGAGGCCGCGGCGAACAGACCGAAGATCACGCTGCGGCTCGGCCCTCCCAGCACCTCCACCCAGAAGGTCGTGCGCTCGAGCTCGAGGGCACCGCCGTAGCGCTTGTCTATCCACATCGACTCGAGCACGCCGCTCGCGTAGGCGGAGAAGAGCGAGCCGAGCAGCACCAGCCCCACGGCCATGCGCAGCAGAGCCAGCACTCGCGGCGGCTCCTGCTCGGAGGTGAGCGCGACCCAGGCTCGGGCAACGCGACGCAGCCGCTCGCTCACCGCGCCTCCCGCCCGAAGATCCGCACGTTGTCGTAGTGACCGCTCGGACGCTCTCCCGCGCGCACGCGCTCGGGCGGCAGCGACGCGTACCCGTAGAGGCCGAGCCACACTGCGCGGAGCTCCGGGTCGTCGTCGAGCGCGCGGCGGGCGACGAACGCCGTGAAGTCCTCGTAGTAGTGGTCCTTCATGGCTCGTGCGAAGCGGCCCTGGAACTTGCGCATGCGGTTGTGCAGGAGGTACCCAGCGAGGAACCGCGCGCCGTCGTCGTGAGGGCGGTAAAGCGGAGTCCAGCCGCGGTGCGTGAGGCCGTCCACGTGAAACTCGTAGGGGTGACGCTGCGGGCTCGCGAACATGGCCCATCCCTGGCGAGCCTTGGTGACCTCCGAATAGGCCTGAAACGGTGCGACCGCGACGCCACGCCAGGCCACGTAGCTTTCGGCGAGCCCCTGCGCCGTCCGGCCAAGCTCCTCGGCGCTCACGCGGATACCGAGCCCTTGAAGCTGCGCCGCCCAATCCGCCAGATCCTGGCGCATCAGGCGGCTCTGCCAGCGATTGCTGCGGGCGACCTGCGGACCCGGCAGCGACAAGACGACGACCGCTACCACATGAAACGCAAGCAGCGCCGCTCGGAGCTTTGCGTAGCCAGGGGAGGTACTGCTCGGGGTCATCTTCAGTTTCGTGGTGCGGGCGCCGTAGGGCGTGGGTACCCATGCACCGGGCTGCCATACCTACAATTCTCGGCATAGTCACCGTGTCACTGCTGCAGGTCGCGGGTTGCAGCGACTCGGAGGGCTCGCGGCCCCCGGACGCCCCCGCGC
>JALYWZ010000126.1 GCA_030852505.1 Myxococcota bacterium
GCGCGGGCGTCGGCGCGGGCGTCGGCGCGGGCGTCGGGGCCGGCTCCGGCGTGGCCTCGGGATCGCTCTTGCCGGAGAGAGCCCAGAACGGAGCTTCGTAGCCGCCCGCTTCCGCCGCGGCCACGGCCACGCTCTGGATGAGCTCGCTCCAGGCGCTGATGGAACCGTAAACCGGGCCGGTGCACTGCTCGCTTCCGCGCGAGACGACGCCGACCACCTTGCCCTGTGCGTCGAGCGCGGGGCCTCCCGAGTCGCCCTCGCAAATCCCGGAGCTGCCGCGGAACTCGCTGACCCGGACGCCCTGCCCGCAGCTGCCGGGATCGCAGGCCACCTCGAGACCGGTGAGCACGTTGCGGCCGCTCGATTGGCCGCGCACGTCGATGCCGTAACCGACGGCCGTGTACTCCTCGCCGGACGTCACTCCGCGGTCGATGCGCGGCACGCTCGGCACGGCCACATCGCGCGGCACGTTCTTCGTCAGCGTCACCAGCGCGATGTCGAAACCGCAGGTGTCGTTGCCTTCGGCAGGGACGTCGATGCGCGCGGCATTGAACCAGACCCGGCTGGTCTCGATCACCCGCGAGTTCGTGGCGATGAAGTCGTCCGGCGGGATCGGGTCGCTGAAAGACGCCCTGCCGCAGATGACCTCCGGGCTGGGCACGCTGGCGATGCAGTGCCGGGCCGTGACCAGCAGGTTCGGGGCAATCAGCGTCGCGGTACAGGTGAAGGCTTCCCCGTTCTTCAGTGACACTGTTCCGAACACGCTCAGGTGCTCGGTATCGCTTTGCCCTCCGTCGATGCTTTGCAACAATCGACCGGACGGGTCGTCCCCAGCGCCGGAACATGCTGCCGTCAAGCAGCCCACGACGAGGACACCCAGAACGAGCCGGCAACGCGCGGGCAGCATGGTGAAGTCTCGGGAGTGTAGAATCTCTTGCTCGACGCTTCGAGGAAACCTCGGGCGCGCCTGCGGTATCTGATGAAAACGATTAAGCTTTTTCAGCCGCTGTCCGCGAGACCCAGCCGCGTTTTCCAGGCCTTGACCGAGCCGCGCGAGCTGTCGGCGTGGCAGGCGGACAAGGTCGAGGGCCAGGTCCGCCCCGGCGCCAATCTGACGTTCGGCTGGCCGATGCTCGGCATCTCGCTGTCGCTCGAGGTGGTGCGCGTCGATGCGGGGCGGTCCGTCGCGTTCAGTCACGGCGCGGCTCGGCTCGAGTTCGAGATGGTTCGGGGTGGACTCGAGCTCCGCCACACGGCGCCCTTCGACGACGACACGCTGGCCGGGACGGCCTCGTCCTGGCGGATCGCGCTCGCGACCCTGAAGAACTATCTGGCGCGCCATGCCGGGCGGCAGCGGCGCGTGTACTGGGCGGTGGCCCGAGCGCGCGGCAGCGTCGAGCTCTGCCACGCTTACTTCACCGAGCCGGAGCTGCTCGGCTCGTGGCTCGGCTCCACGACCTCGGCGCTCGGCAAGGTCGATAGCAACGTGGCGCTCACGCTCGCCAGCGGGCGGCGCGTGAGCGGGCCGGTGTTGGCGAATACGCCCGGGCGCGATCTGGCGCTGCGCTGGCGCGAGGCTGACGATTCCGTGCTCGTGTTCCGCACACTGCCGGTCGACACCGATCCCGGAGCCCGGTACTTGCTGCTCGGTTGGTCGCGCTGGAGCGAGCAGCCCGAGGTCGAGAGCGTGCAGACCGAGCTGCGCCGCGCCGTGAGTCAGCTGGCGCGAACGCTCGATCGCGCCGGCTCGGCGTAGCACTCGCTCACTGATTTTTGCAGCAGCGCGCGCCGGTCGAATAGTCGTAGTAGGTCGTCGGGTGGACGCCGACTCGCGACTCACAGCCTTCGCGGGTCGAGCGCGCGTAAAAGCCTCCGAGGAACGCGCCCTTCGGATCGTCGATCCACTCGTCGAGGTTGCCGACCATGTCGAAGGCCGCGTCGTCGCCCCACTGACTGCGACAGCTCGCCGTGGCTCCCGTGAGCCGGAGCAGCGGATCGCGATTGGCGTCGGAGACCAGATTCAGCCGCGGATCGAGGTGGCCGTAAAACGAGCCTGCGTGGAGCAGCGCCGCCGGGTGCAAGTGCCGGTACACGTTGCAGCTCCCGTCCTCGAAGCGCGCCCCGTACGGAAACTTGCGCCCCGCGCTGCCGCGGCACGCCTCGACCCATTCCTCCTCCGTGCACAGGCGTTTGCCGGCGTTCGCGCAGGCCACCTTCGCCAGCCATTGCGGCAGATACCCCTGCGGAACCACCCCCGGTCGCGAGATCGCGCGCGGCACGTAGTCGCTGCGGGAGTACTGGATTTCCGGCAGCAGAGGCAGCGGGATCTCGCGCGCTCCGGCGGCTCCGACCCGCACGCGCTCGACCGTCCAGGAACCGAGCGCCGACGCCACGAGCTTCGGGTGCGGGGGATAGAACGGAGAGAGCGGCTTGCCGGTCCGGTTGTCGACCGTGGACATCTCGAAGCGGTCGATGCAAAAACCGCGTACGGCGACCATGTCTCGCGGGCAAATCCGCGCGGGCGCAGGCTCGGCCGGCGCCTTCGCCGGGTTCGCCGAAGAAAGAGCGAACGCGGACAGCGTCGCCAGGCATCCGAGTGCGAGTCGCGGTCTCGACACCCGCCGAGGCTGCATCGAAATCCACACGGACCGCAAGCCGCGGCTCGTACGCGTGACCGAGACTCGCCCGCTGAGCTAGGCTTCGCGCGTGGAAACCGAGCCAGGGCGGACCCACGCCGAGCGCTCCGAGCCGGAGCGGGCCGACGAACGCGCGGATCTGGTGCGCGAGATCGTGCGACAGACCGGGATCACGGACGAGGCGATCCTCGCCGCATTCTCGCGGATCCCGCGGCACCGCTTCGTGCCCGAGCAGCGGCAGGCCTACGCCGATCGCGCGCTGCCGATCGGGTACCAGCAGACCATCAGCCAGCCCAGCATGATCGCGCTGATGCTGGCCGAGCTCGATCTACGACCCGAGCACCGCGTGCTCGAGGTCGGAGCCGGCTCCGGCTACGCCGCGGCGTTGCTCGGTGAGCTCGCGCGCGAGGTCACCGCGATCGAGATCGTGAAGGAGCTCGCCGTGCGCGCCCGCTCGACGCTCGCCGAGCTCCACGCCGACAACGTCACGGTGATCGAGGGCAACGGCCGCGAAGGTTACGCGCCGCGCGCGCCGTACGATCGGATCCTGGTCTCGGCGGCGCCCGAGGAGATCCCGGAAGCGTTACTCGCACAGCTCGCGCCGTCCGGAAAAATCGTGGTGCCGATCGGCGACGAGCTCGGCCAGGACCTGGTCATCGGCGAGAAATCGGCCGCCGGCGCGCTGTCGTTCCGCAACACCGTGCCCTGCATCTTCGTGCCGCTGATCCCGAGCTAGGCCAGGCCCACGCGCGACGTGAACGCGATCGGCGTGGTACCGATCCGCGCGTACGCCCGTTGCCAGAGGTCGCCGAGCGGCGACGAGAACACGAGGCCGGCGTCGAAGTCGGTCGGCAACCACGAGCCGCGGCGGATCTCGTTCTCGAGCTGCTGCGGGGCCCAACCGGCGTAACCGAGCAGTCCGAACATGTTCTCCGGGACGCGGCCCTCCGCGACGCGCGCCAGGATCCGCTTGGAGGCGCAGGCGAGCACGCCCTCGCCGACCTCGAACTGACCTTCGATGTCCGGGAAGCGGTCGCTCGCCGGGTACACGAGCCAGACTTGCTCGGGCGACACCGGGCCGCCGATCCGCACCGTGCCGGGGACGTCCGGCGCGACCTTGGCCATGTCGGCGCGCACGACCAGATCCGAGAGCGTCATCACCTCGCGGCCGTTCAGCACCCAGCCGAACGCGCCCTCTTCTCCGTGAGCTGCGAGCAGCACCACCGAACGATCGAAGTTCGGGTCCCCGAGCGGCGGAGCGGCGACCAGAAACCCAGGCGCGAGATCCGACATCAAGGACTCGAAGCTAACGGATAGCGATGTCGCCGTCGAGCGGGCTCGACCCCTCGCATGCGTCGTGGCGCCTGGAATCAGGCTCGATTGAACGGTGTCCAACTCGGTCAAATGGCCGGAATTGTATCGGAATGACACGAAGTGGTGTAAGACGTTGGCTCCGATGCACGTCACCTTCTACGGAGTCCGCGGCTCGGTGCCGGCGCCCGGCGCGCACACCGCGCGTTACGGGGGCAACACGTCGTGCGTCGAAGTCCGCTTGCTCGACGGCACCACGCTGGCGCTCGACGCAGGCACCGGTCTGCGTGCGCTCGGCAAGGCGCTGGTTCGTGAAGGTCGCGAGGAGCGCCTGCATCTGCTCTTGAGTCACACGCACTGGGATCACGTGATGGGGCTGCCGTTCTTCGCCCCGCTGTGGAAGAAGTCGAACCACTTGATCGTGTATCCGCTCGCCAACGAGGCGCAGCAGCGCTTTCAGCGCAACATCTTCGACGACATCCATTTCCCGGTCAGCGTCCACGACGTCCCCGCCAAGGTCGAGCTCGCAAAGCCGGACGCGGGCGCCTGGCGCATCGGCGGCGCCACGGTGCGCCCCGTGCAGCTGAACCACCCCGGCGGCGCGCAAGGCTTCCGCATCGAGGACGAGGACGGCTCCTCGCTCTGTTATCTCACCGACAACGAGCTCAACGCGGCGACGGCGGTGATCACCACCGAGGCGCTGGCGCGTTTCTCGGCCGACACCGACCTCATCATCCACGACTCGCAGTACGTGCGCAGCGACATGCCGCAGAAGCTCGGCTGGGGGCACTCGCTGGTAGACGACGTGTTGCATCTCGCGGAGCTGGCCCAGCCGGCCCGCCTCGCCCTGTTCCACCACGACCCCGATCGCACGGACGACGCCCTCGACGAGCTCGGCGCGAGCTCGAAGATCCGCCTCGCCGAGCTCGCCCCGTCCGTCGAGCTTTTGGTCGCCCGGGAAGGGCTCGAGCTCGAGCTCAAGCGGCGCTAGGCCGGCGTTAGTCAAAGCATCTTCCTCGACAGGCAAGGCGCTGACGCACGGCGCCGTCTGCTGCCTCCGCTTGGGGTCGTGCTAGAGACGCACCCGTCGCGCTCCATCCCGGGGCCGCCCCTGGTCAGAGACCCAGCCGAACCACCATGAAGTACGGATATTTCGACGACGCCGCGCGCGAGTACGTGATCACCACGCCGAAGACCCCCGTCAAATGGGTCAACTACGTCGGCACGATGCGCTTCGGCGGCATCGTCGACCACACCGGCGGCTCGCTCCTGTGCAAGACGGATCCGGCGCTGAACCGCATCGTCAAGTACATCCCGCAGCTCCCGGCCTCCGACTTCAAGGGCGAGACTCTGTACCTGCGCGTGAAGGAGGCCGGCGGCTACCGGCTGTTCTCGCCGTTCTTCGTGCCCACGCTCGATCCGTACGACCGCTACGAGTGCCACGTCGGGCTCGGCTACAACCGCTACGTCAGCGAGTTCTACGGCATCCGCACCGAGGTCACCGTGTTCGTGCCGCAGGGTGCGAGCTCGGTCGTGCGCGACATCAAGATCACGAACCTGCGCAAAGAGCCGGTCACGGTCGATGCGATCCCGGTCGTCGAGTACACGCACTTCGACGCGCTCAAGCAGTTCAACAACGCCGACTGGGTCCCTCAGACCATGCAGAGCAAGGCGGTCCGCGAGCCCGAGGGCCGCCTTCTGCTCGCGCAATACGCGTTCATGCACAAGGACACGATGGTCAATTACCTGACCTCGAACCTGCCGGTGTCCTCGTTCGAGTCGGATCGCAAGCGCTTCCTCGGCGACAACGAGTACGGCACCTGGAAACGCCCGCTCGCGCTCGAGCAAGCCGAGCTCGGCAACTACGAGGCGCTGCGCGGCGACAACATCGGCGCGCTGCTGCACCACCTCGGCGAGCTCCGCCCTGGCGAAACCAAGCGGCTCATCACCCAGCTCGGCCAGGCCGGAAACCTCGAAGCCGCCCGCAAAGAGGCCGCCAAGTACCGCGATCCGGCCGCCGTCGACGCCGCGTTCGCAGCGGAGCGCGCGTTCTGGGACGGCTACCTGTCGCGGCTCGAGGTGGAGTCACCCGACCCGAGCTTCAACTCGATGGTGAACATCCACAACCCCCGCCAGTGTTACACGACCAAGAACTGGTCGCGCTACCTGTCCCTGTATCAGCTCGGCCTCGGCGAGCGCGGCATCGGCTTCCGCGACAGCTCCCAGGACGTGCTCGGTGTCCTCGACCGCGTGCCGGAAGAGGCGCGCACGCTGCTCGAGATGCTGCTCAACGTGCAGAAGCGGAACGGCTCCGCGATGCACCAGTTCAACCCGCTGTCGATGGTCGCGAACGAGGGCGACTCGCGCGAGCGCGACGACCGCCCGAACTACTACGGCGACGACCACCTTTGGATCGTGCTCGCCACTTGCTGGTACCTGAAAGAGACGGGGGATCTCGCGTTCCTCGAGAAGTCGATCCCGTTCTACGAGAAGGATCGCGAGGGCGTGCCGCTCGAGAGCGGGACCGTGCTCGATCACCTGTTGCGCTCGGTCGCCTTCACCAAGGGCGACCTCGGCAAGCACAAGCTACCGCTGCTCGGCTTCGCGGATTGGAACGACACGGTGAACCTGGCGACGGGCGCCGAGTCGAGCTTCAACGCCAACCTGTATGGCGTGGCTCTGCGCGAGCTCAGCGAGCTCACCGAAGCGCTCGGCGACACGGCCACCACCGAGGCGCTGCGCCGCGACTACGCCGCGATGAAGGCCACCTTCGGCGAGGTCGCCTGGGACGGCGAGTGGTTCATCCGCTACTTCGACGCCGACGGCTCCCCGCTCGGCAGCAACAAGAACACCGACGGCAAGATCTACACGAACGGCCAGAGCTGGCCGGTGATCAGCGGCTTCGCCGATCCCGCTCGCGCCCGCACCGCGCTCGATAGCGTGCGTCGCCTGCTCAACACCAAGAATGGCATCAAGCTCAGCTACCCCGGCTTCAACGGCTTCGACCCCGCCAAGGGCGGCGTCACCACCTACCCGCCGGGCGCCAAGGAAAACGGCGGCATCTTCCTGCACGCCAACCCCTGGGTGATGATCGCGGAGTGCCTGCTCGGCAACGGCGACTACGCCTACGAGTACTATCACCAGATCAACCCCGCCGCGAAGAACGACAAGATCGACGAGTTCGAGTGCGAGCCGTACGTCTACCCGCAGAACGTGCTCGGCGACGAACACCCGCAGTTCGGCCTCGCGCGCAACAGCTGGCTGAGCGGCACCTCGGCGTGGACGTACACCGCGGCCACCAAGTACATCCTCGGCATCCTGCCCACGCACCAGGGCCTGAAAGTGGACCCGTGCATCCCCAAGGGTTGGCAGGGCTACCGCGCCAAGCGCCAGTTCCGCGGCGCCGAATACCAGATCCGCGTCCAGAACCCGCGCGGCGTCTCCAAGGGCGTGACCTCGCTCACCGTCAACGGCCAGAAAATCGACGGCAACGTGATCCCGCTCGCCAAGCCCGGCACCACGGTCGAAGTCCTCGTCACGCTCGGCTGATCTGGATTGGGTGCGCACACTGAAAAGTGCGCGCAGCGCGGCTCGCTGCGACCTTAGGTCCCGGACCCAGCGCGGCACGTCGCAGCAGCCGCGCCTCGCCGACCCTGTAAAGGCTCCAGATCCGGAGAAACCGCCACGGGCGCCAGGAGTTTTTGGGGGCACACTGCACGTCCATCAGCGACGGGGGGGACGGCCTATCGCTCTCCTGAGTCACCGCCACGGGCGCCACGGGCGCCAGGAGTTTTTGGGGGCGCACTGCACGTCCATCAGCGACACAGGGATGGCCCGGACGCCTTCCTAGAAACCGCCAAACGTGCCGTCCCTACGTCGCTGTTCGACGCGCTGTGCGACCCCAAAATCTGGCGCCCGTGGCGCTCTGCCTGGCGCCCGTGGCGGTCTCTGGGGCTAAGCCGCGTGCGGGTTGATGGAGCCTCGGGTGTCGTTGCCGGGGCGTGGGGAGGCGTTCTCAGCGCGGAGCGTAGGGAAGCATTCGCCGGTTTGCGGGTCGACCAGGGTCGTCGGGTTCAGGTAAACGCGGGCGGTACGGTGCACGGTCGCGAGCGCCGTGAGTAGCGGGAGGGACTGGTAGCGCTCTGGCCAGCGCTCTTTCACGAGGCGCGTCACGGCCGGGGCGTGGCGGGAGCTCATCCACGGGAACAGGTGGTGCTCGACGTGAGCACCGAAGTTCAGCGTCCAGACATCGACCCAACGCGGCACGCTGACGGTCAGCGAATTTTGGAGCGGGTCGTTCTCGTCGGTGAGCGGCGACAGCGAGTGGTTCGTGAGGATGAACGCCATCACGGCCGTGTTGGCCACGATCCAGGGCACGAAGCAGGCGAAAAAGAAGCCTATCGGGCCGAGCGCGAAGCCGAGCACGAGCCACAGCGCGGCGCCGAGCGCGGTCTCGAGCAGGGCCAGGCGGTGCTCGCGCGGCTTCAGGTAACCGCGGCGCCCGGCGACGGCGAGCACGTGCGCGCTCTGGAACGCGAACCCGATCAGCAGTGAGACGAGCCCGTGGACGCGTCGCCGCCCGATCCCGAACCAGTCGGTGGAGATCCGCACGCCGAGGTCCGCGCGGTGCTCGGCGAGCGTCGGGTACGCGTCAGGGTCGACTCCGGCACGGTTGGCGTTACCGTGGTGCACCCGGTTGTGCCAGGCGGTCCACAAGCGGGGCGAGACCGCGAACGGCAAGAACGTGACGAAGCCGACCAGGTAGCGGAGCCGCTTTTCGCGCACCACCGCGCCGTGCAGCGTCTCGTGACCGAGGAACACGAGCCCCGCGAACGACGCGCCGATCCCGAGCGACGCCAGCGGAAGCAGCCAAAACGGCAGTACGTCGCTCGCGACGAGCAGCATTCCCAGCGTGATCACGGACAGATGCAGAGGCAGCCACCAGAGCCGCGAGTGCGCGGGCTCGAACGCCTCTACGGGCAGATGAGCCTTGAGCTCTCGTACGTATTCGCCGGCGCTCCTCGATCGCGAGCTCGAACCGCTGCTGAACGACATCACCCTTCGGTATGGGCACGCCGCAACTACCTTGCCGTCACGTTCGCGTCAGCGATTGTCACGGAACGCACAGCGTCACAGCGTGCACAGCGTCACAACGTCACAGCGACCACGCACTTGCCCCTGATGTAGTCGCAGGGGCGGAGCTGTGATCCGCGCACCACGTTCGTCGCACTGAATCTGAGGGCGCGGTGGATTGCCGATTGCGGCGCTTCGCCGTGCGTGAGAAAGTCATGAGTTAGCTAGAGGTTCGGTTTGCGAAACTCCGATCGCCTGAGCTGGTTGATCCTCGGCGTCTCGCTGTGCCTCGCGCACTGCGCGACCGCCGAGCAAGACGACCCCGACGGGGAGCCCTTCCCCAGCACGGGGGGCGTGTCGACGACTGGCGGCGAAAGGGCCACCGGCGGCGCCAGCCCCAGTGGGGGCATATTCAACCCGATGACGAAC
>JALYWZ010000662.1 GCA_030852505.1 Myxococcota bacterium
TACACCATCACGTAACGTTCACCCGATTTGACCAGGCCATTCTGCGTCAAAAACTGGGTGGTGTCCCGTACTTGCTCTTCGAAGCTGGCCTGCGGCGACATCAGAGAACGGGGCGCTACCCCCCACAACAGCGCCAGCTGTCGGAGGGTCCGCTGGTCCGAAGAAAATGCGACGATCGGCGCGTTGGCGCGAGCCTTGGAGACGAGCCGGGCCGTGACGCCGGTCTCGGTCAACGCAACCACCAGCTTGGCGCCCACTTCTCGAGCGATGGCGACGGCCGCGTGGGCGATCGAGTCCGGCGTGGAGTGATCGGGCTCGGTTGAAACGGGCTGGAAAAACCGGCTGGCTTCGGCCTGGCGGATGATGCGGTCCATCATCGAGCAGGCCGCGTGGGGGTGTTTACCCGTGGCGGTTTCCGCCGACAGCATCACGGCGTCGGTTCCGCCGAACACGGCGTGGGCCACGTCGCTCGCCTCCGCGCGCGTGGGGCGCGGCGAGTCCACCATCGACTGCAACATCTCGGTGGCCACGATCACGGGCTTACGGTGAATGCGACAGGTTCCGATGATCTGCTTTTGGATCACCGGCACCGTCTCGGGCGGGAGCTCCACTCCGAGATCGCCGCGCGCCACCATTGCGCCATCGGCGGCGCGCACGATGGCGTCGAGCCGCTCGACGGCGCTCGGGGTCTCGATCTTGGCGATGATCGGCGTCGGCCGCCCCTTCTTCTCGCAGAGCTGGCGCAGCTCGTGGACCTCTTCGGCGCGGCGCACGAAGCTGAGCGCGACGTAGTCCACGCCCTTCGACAGACCGAACTCGAGGTCGACCTTGTCCTTCTCCGTGAGCGCGGCCATGCGCAGCGCACCCGACGGCAGGTTGACGCCCATCTTGGAGCGCATCGGACCGCCGTGCTCGACGCGGACCTGCACGCGGTCGCCCTTCACGTCCAACACCCGGAGCTCGACCTGACCGTCGGAGAGCAAGATCCGATCGTCGGGGCGGACGTCTTGAGCGAGCGTCGCGTACTCGACAGCGACCGTGCGCTCGTCGCCCTTGTTGCCGGCGATCAGGTCCACCATTTGGCCGGTTTCCAGCACGGAAGGGCCCACGGTGCCGGTGCGGATCTTCGGGCCACACAGGTCTTGAAGGATCGCGACGGGCTTACCGAGCGCCTCGCTCTCGGAGCGCACGAGATCAAGACGCGCGCCGTGCTCGGCGTGGCTGCCGTGGGAGAAGTTGAGCCGCGCGACATCCATACCGGCTTCGATCAGCCCGCGAATTCCTTCGCGGCTCTCGACAGCGGGACCGATGGTGCAGACGATTTTTGCGCGGCGGATGATCATTGAGCTTCCGTGAGAACCGGGGTGAGAGATTGCGGCGGCAGCATGCCACAGCCGAGCGCCGCGCGGGGGCCGGCTCGAGGGCTCCACGCGCATTTCGAGCGCCTTGCGACGCTCCGAGCCCGAAGCTATGAGGCGAGGGCCATGTTGGGCTTTCGACGCAATGCGCAAGGCGCTGCCTGTCTCGGCCGTTCGACCGTGCGCGAGTTGCTGGCGAGCGCCGGCACGAGCACGCCTGCTTACCTCTACGATCTGGACGCGATCCGGAAGACTGCCGAGGATCTGGAAGCAGCGCTCGGCCCGGAGCCGCACCTCGCCGCGTACGCGATGAAAGCCAACTCTGCGGGCTCGATCCTGCGCACGCTGCGCGCGGCGGGGCTCGGCGCCGACGTGGTTTCCGGCGGCGAGCTCGCGCTCGCGCTCGCGAGCGGCTTCAGCGCGGACCAGATTTTGATGAGTGGTGTCGCCAAGTCCGACGCCGAGCTCGATCAGGCGATCGGCGCGGGAATTTTCGCGATCCAGGTCGAGAGCGTCGAAGAGATCGAGCGCGTAGCGGCCCGCGCACGCGCTCTCGGACGGCGCGCCCGCGTCTCGATTCGAGTCAACCCCGACGTAGCGATCGATTCGCACGCCAAGATCTCGACCGGCCACAAGTACGCGAAGTTCGGCGTCCCGCTCGCCGACATGCCGCTCGCGTTCGCCGGCATCGATCGCGAGCCCGAGCTGCTCGCGGGCGTCGGGATCTCCGTCCACATCGGCTCGATGATGACGAAGCCGGAGCCTTACGAGCGCGCCGCTCGCAGCGTGGCGGAGCTCGCGCGCGCGCGCCGGCAGAGCTCGACCACGCTCGAGTACGTGGACTTCGGCGGCGGCATCGGCATCGATTACGGCGGGGCTCCGGCGGAGCCGCTGGCCGCGTTCGCGCGCGCCGCGCGTCAGGTGATGGGCGAGCTCGGCGTCGCCGATCTGAAGCTCGTGATGGAGCCCGGGCGCAGCCTGGTCGGCTCGCACGGGATCCTCGCGGCGAACGTGATCGGCACGAAACAAACGGCTACCGGCCGCTTCCTGCTACTCGACGCGGGCATGAACGATCTGGTCCGCCCGGCGATGTACGGCGCGCACCACCGCATCGAGCCCGCGGACTGGGAGCCCGGGCCCGGTGACTGGCGCGTGGTGGGCCCGGTCTGCGAGAGCTCGGACGACTTCGGCACGCATGCGATCGGCGAGCGCGCGCCGGAGCTGGTGGTGATCCGCGACGCGGGCGCTTATGCGTTCACGATGGCGAGCGAGTACAACGCTCGGCCGCTCCCCGCGGAGGTCTTCGTGAGCGACGGCCAGATCGTCTCGGTGAGCCCGAGCCCCGGCGTCGCCAGCTGGCTCGAGCGCCGCCTCAAGGCCTGAGCGCGCAAGATTCTGCCGTGTAAGCGTGGCCGTGCTCCTGCCCGTACACGCTGGCCGTGCACGAAGCGAGCAGCGAGCACCTAACCCTAATCCCCGCCGCGCTTTACAGAGCGCGGCGTCACGCTGCGCTGAATCGCGGGCAAGCGCGTGCTGCTCGGCGCGCGGGCGGAGCGCATCGCCGGCAAGGTGCCGCTCGACTCGGTGCGGCGGGCGCCGCTTCCGCGGCCGGGCGTCATCGTGCGCGTCCGGTAGACCGCGCCCTCGACGACGATCTCGACGCCGAGCGTGCGGCAGCGCCGTGCCAGCCGATCGAGATCCACCCCCGCCGCGATCAACAGACCGCCGGGCGGCGACGGATCCACGAACAGATCCGAGGTTTGACGGCGCGTCGACAGGAGCTCGCGGACCTCGGGGTCGTCGACCCACAAGAACCCGACCGTGGGCACGAACTCCCCGCGGCCGATCACGGCGCTGGCCTGGGTCAGCAAGCGCAGGATCGGATCGGGAAGCGTGGCGAGCTGCTCGAGGCGCGCGCGGATCACGTCCGCCTCGAAGCCGGCGCTCAGCGCGTGCGAGACGGCCTGCGGCGTGACGTGCAGATCGAGCGCCCCGGCGACGCCGCCGATCTCGACGAACGCCGCGAGCGACACCACCGAGCCGACCTTGGCGCCGCGGCCCACGCGGATCGCCTGGTTGTCGAGGAAACGGCTCGGCTCGGCACCGCGACGCGACTCCGGCGCATCCGACAGGTAAGCACGGCCGCGCGGTGTGATGCGCAGCGTGGGTCCGAGCGAAGAGGCATCGTGCTCCTCGGGATCTCCGAGATCGACCATGCCCAGAGCGTGCAGGCTCTCGAGGGCGATGCGCCGCGCCACCTCGAGCGGCGTCACGGGCGTGAAACCGCCGCGCTGTGCCCAGCGCTCGAGCAGGCGCGCGACGCCTGCGGTGCGAGCGTCCGAGCGCACGTAGGC
>JALYWZ010000127.1 GCA_030852505.1 Myxococcota bacterium
CACGACCTTTCTGCGCTTCGCGTGCGAGCTCTTCCTGGATACGTGGCGCCCGCGCGGTTCCGACGTGGAATACGCGCACATCTACGAGCGCGATCGCCATCGCTGTCAGAGTCCGTGTTGCGGGCGGCGCGACGTGACGCCGCATCACCTCCGCTTCCGCTCCCACGGCGGGGACGACTCGGACGAGAACCTGACCAGCCTCTGCACCTGGTGCCACCTCGAGGGCATTCATCGAGGACAGATCTCTGCGACGCCTCCCGCCTCTAGGATCCGCTGGAGCTTCGGGCGTAGTGCTCACACCGTGGTCGAGGGCAGGCGGCGAACGCGAGCAAGCGACGACGGATAGCCACGCTCTCCACTGATCAGTACGATGAGCCTCGTCGCGGCGTGCCGACGTAGCTCGAATCACGGTCGGCCTGCGCCCCTGCCCCATCCCGGGTATCTTTAGCTTCCACACGCCCGGCGATTTTGGGTTTTGGCTTCGTTTTCGCTGCGCTCCGGTGCTCACGTACCCTCGTACCTCCGCTCCGGTGCGGAGCGATTGCTTCGCCAAAACCGCAAACTTGTCGGGCGGGCGGGCCTTAAGGTTCTGGGCATGGCGCCTGCCCATAACCGGCGAGCTGGCTCGTCCAGCGTCGCCTCAAAAGGCGCCACTTTTGGCGAACGATTCGCTCGTCGTCCACCCGCGAACCTAGATCACGTCAGCTCGATCTGGTTGATCCTTTCGACCCCCTTCGGCCCGAAGATCGACCGACCCTTCCATTCGCGGGCCCTAAGCGTAAGCGTAAGCGACCCGCGTAAGCGTAAGCGATCGCCACCGCGAAGCGGTCCCCCCGTCCCCTCGCCGGCGTTGCGCGGCTGCTTCGCCTCCCTTGGACTCGCCGCGTTGCCTCGCGCCGTCCCCGCCGCGCGTCGCGCCCTTTCCCGCGCGCGCCCCCCTAATTCGTCCTGTAAGCGATGCTGAGGTGGACGCTACGCTCGGGGAGCGGGACCTGTTTTTTGCCGTTGAAGGGGTAGAAATCGTCGCGGCCGAGCAGGTTTCTCGCGAAGAGCTCGAGGTGCGTGCGGTCGTAGATCGGGACCAGCACGTTGGCGTTGAGCTGCGTGAGTCCGGGGGACTCGCCGTCGAACGTGCCGGGCTCGTGATAGGCGCTCACCCAGCGCAGCCAGGTGGTCGCGCGGATGCGGTACAGCGCTTCGGACGCGAAGCTGAGGCCGAAGCGGAGGTCGTGGACGGGCACCTCTTCGGCGACGGAGTCGTCGACCGGGGTCGAGTAGCCGTAGCTCGCCATCAGGTCGATTGGGCCGAGGCGCGCGCGGGCGTCGGCGGTGGTGCCGAAGGTGCGCACGGAGTCGCTGCTGTTGGCGAAGATGTTTTGGTCCTCGTACCGCACGCCGTTCAGGGCGGCGTCGGTCCGGCTCAAGAACACGCTGCCCTGGAAGGTGAAGCGTGGATGGAGGACCACCGCGGCGAGCTCCAGCGACTCGTGCGTCTCTGCTTTCAGGCCGGCGATGCCGTCGGAGTTGCCGCCGCTCGCCGCGAGGGTCACGCGCGCTTCCTCGTTCAGGCCGTACTCTTTGACGCCCGGGGCGCGCAGCGCGGTGCTGTAAAAGGCCTTGAGCGCGAAGCCCGGAGTGAGCTGTTGCACGAAGCCGACGCGCGGTGAGAGCCGCACGAATTGCTCTTCCTCGGTGAGCGAGCCGTCGAGGCGGGCGCCGGCGATCAGCGACAGCTCCTCGAGCACCGGCAAACGGACCCGGGCCTGCGCGTAGGTGGACAGAGTGGTCACGCGCGGGTTGGTCTCGGCCGGTTCGGAGCCGAGCGGAGGAACGTCGCCCGCGACGAGCACGGCGCTGTGCCCCTCGTCCTTCGCGTCCGCCTGGCGGCGCGTGTCCACGTCGTAGCCGCTGATGAACTCGAACTCGCGGACCGGGCGCAGCTTGAGCTCCAGCTGCGCCTCGAGCTCGTGCACGAACTGCTCGTAGGTGGAGAAAATTGGTCCCGTCCCCGTGAACGATTCGTACGAGGCGCGATCGAACGGTACGGTGTCCCCCGCTTCGCGTGACAGGTTGTACTTCAGGTACGACGAGATCTCGAAGTGCTCGCGGATCCGCTTGCGAAAGCGCAAGTACGGCACGAGCGTCGTCCAGCGGAGGTCGTTCAGCTTGCTCGAAAAATCCCCGGTCCAGAACTCGCCCAGGCCGCCGCTCTTGTCGAGGTAGATGACGCCGGCTCCGAGCCCGTCCGTGGGGCCTGCGATCGAGTCGTAGGCGACGCGCAGAAACAGCGAATCCTGATCGTCCCAGTTCCGAAAGCGCGGATCGGAGCCGTCTCCCGCGAGCGCGCCCGAGGCGTTCTTCGAATACAAGCCCAGGTTCAGGCTGAGCGCCGTGCGCGCGTCCCGGTAGAGCGCGTTCGCGTACAGGTGCTTGTCGAAATCGAGCGTGCCGGCGCCTGCGTGTGCCTCGACGACCGTGCCGGGCAAGTCGAGCTCTTTGGGGACGACGCTCACCACTCCCAGGAATGCTCCCGTTCCGTAGAGCGCGGACGAGGGCCCGCTCAGAAACTCCACCTGCCGCGCGAAGAACAGCGGCAGCTCGTAGTCGATCGAGGCCTTGTTGCCCTTGGCGTGGTTGACGGGAATCCCGTCTACGAGCAAGAGGTGCTTGTTGTTGTTGAAGCTGCCCGCCTTCTGCCCCCGGGTGCTGAGCACGCGCTCGCCGAAGATCGTGTAGCTGCTGTAGCCGGGGGTGAGATCGGCGAGGTCCGCGAGCGTATACACGCCGTAACGCTGAACGTCTTGATCCGTGTGCACCTTCACGCTGCCGGGCACCTGCAACGCGCGCTCGGGCACGCGCCCCGCCACGCTCGAACGCACGCTCAAGAGCTCTTCGAGCGACAGCTCCATCAGCCGCGATTCGTCGTCCGGCGGAGTCTCGGCTCGGGACACGGCCGGGAAACACCAGACAGCGAGAATCACCGACCGGCGCGCCCAAGCCGGAAATTCAGGCATTCTTGTCACAGCGCCCTCTCTCGAAGACTCGACATTAACACTACCTCGGTGGCGCTGGCGATACCGCCGCGCACCGCGTAGGCTGGTGGGCGGCAGGTGAGAGCGAACGTTGCTTCAGTCTGCAGCCGGCGGGGCTTGCTCGGCTGGTGCGTCGGCGCGAGCACGACGTGCCTCGTGGGCCTCGCCGCGGCAGCGGGCTACTCTCCCGCGCAGCTCGAGGCGGCGCTGCTGCTGCAAATCGCCGGCTTCATCACCTGGCCGAGCGACGCCCAGCTGCCCGCGTTCGAGATTGGCGTGCTCGGCGCGACCGATCGCTTCGAGTCGCTCGGCCGGCTCGCGGCCAAAACCACGATCCGCGGCGCCAAGGTGCGCGTCTCGAACGTCAGCGAGAGCGGCGAGCTGCCGCGCCTGCACGTGCTGTACCTCGCGCCCGCGCTCGCAGACAGGCTGCCCGCCGTGCTGAAGCGGCTCGAGGCTCAGCCGGTTCTGCTCGCCACGCACTCGCCGGGAGCCGCGCGACAGGGCGCCGCCGTCAACTTTTACGAAGAGGACGCGCAGAGTCGGTTCGAGATCAACCCCGACGCGCTCAAGCGCCGGCGCTTGCAAGCGAGCTACAAGCTCTTGTCGCTGGCCCGGATCGTGAGGGACCCATGATCGCTCGCTGGCTCCGCGATCGCGCTTTCAGCACCAAGCTCGTGTTGCTAACCGTAGCTCTGGTCACGCTCGGACTGGTGTCCGGCTCCACGCTGGTGCTCGTGGGCTACGAGCGCACTCGGCTCGCCGGCGCGCGCGACCGGGTGCGCGGGCTCGCTCTCACCGTCGCCGACTACAGCGCCGCCGCGCTGGTCTTCGAGGACAAGGAAGGCGCCACCGGCCTGCTCTCCAAGCTCGAGGGCAACTCCGGCGTTTCGTGCGCCTGGTTGCTGGACGCGCAAAACCGCGTGTTCGCCAGCTGGCAGCGCCCGGGCACCAGCTGCCTCGACCCGCGCGCACCTGCCGGTGAGAGCGAGATCCGCGCCGTGGTGGATGTCGTCCACGAGGCCCGCGCGGTCGGCCATTTGGGCTTGCAGTTCAGCACCGATCGGCTGCGCGCCGAGCTCCGCGCGGCCTACGTCACCGTGGGCCTCGTGGCTCTGCTCGTGTCGCTCTTGTGCGCCTTCGCGGCGAGCAAGATGGTGCGCAGGGTCACGCGCCCGGTGCTCGAGCTCGCTGCGGCCACCCGCCGGATCGGCGGCGCGACGCAGTTCACCGAGCGCGTGCGCTACGAGGGCAAGGACGAGGTCGGGGAGCTTTACGAGAGCTTCAACCGCATGCTCGACGAGCTCGAACAAAGACGGGGCGAGCTCGCGGCCAGCCACGCGCGGCTGCGTGCGCTGATCGGCGCGCTGCCGGATCTCGTGTACCTGGTGAACGACTCGGGCGCGCTGGTGGACGTGCTGGCGGGCACGACGCGGCGCGGCCCCAAGAGCTCGCTCGTGGGCCAGAATCTGAAGAACCTCGGCGGCGCCGACACCGGTCAGATCATCTTCGAGAGGCTCGGCCAGGCTTTCGCGGAAAATCGCCAGACGCGCATCGAATATCGAGCCCAAACCGGGGAAGACCCGCGCTCGTTCGATGCCGTGATCGCGCCGTTGCCGCCCGAGGCCGCGGGTGGAGCGCGGCTCGCGCTGTTCGTGTCGCGCGACGTCACCGAGCGCGCAGAGCTCGAGCAGCGCATGCGCGACGTGCAAAAGATGGAGGCGCTCGGCAAGCTCGCCGGCGGCGTCGCGCACGACTTCAACAATCTGCTCACGGGTATCCTCGGTTACGCCGAGCTGTCACTGCTCGACGCCGGCCCCGAGCTCAAAGAAAACCTGGAAGCGATCCGCGTCGCGGCCACGCAGGCTGCGGACCTCACCGCTCAGCTCTTGACCTTTTCCCGCCGAAAATCTCCGGTCGCGGCGCCCGTCGATTGCGCACAGCTCGCGCACCGCGTGCGCCGCATGGTCGAGCGCACCATCGACCGCCGGATCGCGATCGAGACCCGCCTCGAGGACGGCTGTTGGGTGATCGGCGACGAGTCTCAGCTCGAGAGCGCCGTCCTGAACCTGGTCGTGAACGCGCGCGACGCCATGCCCGAAGGCGGAACGCTGACGCTGTCCGTGACGCCGACCACCGAGGACGTTGCCGGAGAGATCGGCGGCGTGCAAGAGCTCGTCGAGCTCGCCGTCGAGGACACGGGCTCCGGCATCCCCCCCGAGATCCAGCATCGGATCTTCGAGCCGTTCTTCACTACCAAGGAGAAGGACAAGGGCACGGGCCTCGGCTTGTCCACGGTCTACGGCGTGATCGCCAACCACGGCGGGCGCATCGATTTGAAGAGCACGGTCGGCGCGGGTACGCGCTTCGCGGTGCGCCTGCCCCGGGCCAAGCCCGCGAGCCTCAAACCCGACGATCGCAAGCCGCTCCCGCGCGGCAGCGGCCGGCTACTCCTGATCGACGACGACGCCGTCGTGCTCGAAATCGGCCGCAAAGTGCTGTCGTCCCTCGGCTACCGCGTGACCACGGCGCCCGGCGGCCGCCAGGGCATCGACCTCTACCGCGCCTTCCACGACGAGATCGACCTCGTCCTGCTCGACATGATCATGCCCGAGCTGAGTGGCCCGCAAGTCGCCGCCGCCTTGCAACAGATCGACCCCAAGGTGCGGATCGTGATGGTCTCGGGCTACTCGGAAGAGTCGCTCGAAGGCTTCGAGCCCGTCGCGTTCGTGCAGAAGCCGTACGCGAGGGAAAAGCTGGCAGAGGTGGTGGCTGCAGCACTAGAATTTTCAGAATGACAGTCAGGATGCTGACTGTGACCTCGTTCCCGAAAGCGTCCTGCGACCGGTGACGAGTCCTAGCAAGCGGGCAACTCCAATGCTTCTAGGCCGGGGAATCACTCGGACGGCTTGCCTCGTGGCGCGGCCAATGGTCGGCGGTTTGGAGCCATGAGAGCTGGGAGCGGGTGTAGATGTGGCTCTCGGGCGTCAGCGCTTCGGGGTCGTCGAGTGAGCAGAGCGTGAGGTCTACGGCGTCGGGCTCGGCGACGAGGAAGAAGCTGAGCTGCGTGCCGCACTCCGGGCAGAAGCCTCGCTTGGCTCGCGCCGAAGATTGGCGGAGCGTGGGCATAGAAGTCCACTCGATCTCGGACGCTCGGAAGGTGACCCAGGCGACTGCCGGCGCAGCGCTCGCTCGGCGGCAGTCGCTGCAGTGGCACAAGGTCAGGTCCCGCGGCACGCCGCGGGCGCGATAACGATGCCGCCCGCAAGCGCAGCCTCCGTTGAGATCGACAGCTGCCGTTTCGGGCGTGGAGGGAGTGCGCATGCGACGAGGACTACTCGAAAAGACGCTCGAGTTGGGGCGTTTTGGGTGATTGCTCGGTGTGTGGGGAGGAGAGTAGTCTCGGCGCTGGCGGGGCTCGGTGCGCCAGGATGTCGTCATCGGCTAGCTTGATTTCTCGGATTTCGGTCGCGCTCGCCGGCGCGGACGCAGAGAGCGCTCTCGCGCGGGCGCTCGAGCTGTTGGCCGAGGCGGGATATCGGACAGCGACGGAGTCGGACGAGCGGGCCTGGCTCGAGGTTTCACGCGCCGACCGCGCGCTGCGGCTGACTGCGGCCGACTCATCCAGCGACGAGCTGCGCGACGCCCTTTCGGGGCTGCTCGGGCTGGGGCTCGAGCGCGCGGCCTCGGAGGAAGAGCTGCGGCGGGTGCGCGAACGCTACGACATGCTCTCGGCGGCGTCGTTCGAGGGGTTGATGATCAACGTCGACGGCGTGGTGATCGACGCGAACGAGCGGCTCGCCGAAATGACGGGCTACACGCTGGCCGAGATGATCGGCCCCGAGACGATGCGCCGCTGCTGCGCCCCCGAGGATCTGCCGGACGTGATGCAACGGCTACGGGATCGCTACGAGGGCACGTACATGATCAGCGCCGTGCGCAAGGACGGCTCGCGGTTCCGCGCCGAGCTGCAGTCCAAGCAAGGAAAGCTCGGGGAGAAGCCGGTGCGCGTGGTGGCGGTCCGCGACGTGACGGAGCGCGAACGGACGCTGGCGCTGCTCGCCGAGAGCGAGAAGCAACTCCGGAGCCTGGCGGAGCAGGCTTTCGACTTCTGGACGGTGAGCCGTGATGGGATCGCGCTGTTTTTCGGCGGCGCGTTCACGCGGGTGCTCGGCTATCAGTCGGCTGACGTGGTCGGGCGTCCCTTGCTCGAGATCACGGCGCCGCCATCGCGCCCGATCGTCAGCGAGGTGCTCGCAGAACACCGTCCCGGTGCTTACCGCATCGAGCTCTTGGCGGCGGACGGCGAATACGTGCCCGCCGAGGTGGTCGGCGTCGCCTCCACGCTCGGCGGCGAGCGCGTGCGGATCGCCGGCGTGCGCGATCTGCGCGCGGCTCGCAAGCTCGAGGAAGAGAACAAGCGGCTCGAGCAGCACGTGATGCGCAGCCAGCGTTTGGAGAGCCTCGCGGTGCTGGCCGGTGGCATCGCCCACGACTTCAACAACCTGCTGGTGGGCGTGCTCGGAAACGCCGAGCTCTTGCAAGCGGGGCTGGAGCGGGCGGAGGATCGCGAGCTGTGTGAAGCCATCGCCGGCGCCGCGCGGCACGCGGCGGACCTGACCAATCAGCTCTTGACCTACGCCGGCCAGCGCGAGCTCGGGCCGAAGCAACCAATCGACTTGACCCTGCTCGCAGAGGAGCTTCGGGCGAGCTGCGAGGCGCGCTGGTCCAAGACCGTGAAGCTCGAGCTCGCGCTGTGTCAGGACAGCGTGGTGCTGGGCGAGCGCGGCGGCCTCGCGCAGGTGCTGACCAATCTGGTGAACAACGCCGCGGAAGCGATCGGCGATCGTCCGGGCACGATCCGGCTCACGACGGCGCGGGTCGAGTCCCCCGAGCCGCGCTGGGAGAAGGCGCACGGAGCGAAGCCGGTACCTGGAAATTGGCTGCAGATCGACGTGATCGACGATGGCGCCGGAATCCTCCCCAAGCACCTGGAGCAGGTCTTCGATCCGTTCTTCACGACCAAGGCGAAGGGGCAGGGGCTCGGACTGCCGACGAGCCTCGGTATCGTGCAGGCCCACGGCGGCGCGCTGCTCGCGGAGAGCGAGCCCGGCGGCGGCAGCCGATTCTCGTTGCTGTTGCCGTCCACGCCCAGGCCGGACTCGACGGCGCACGTCGATTCGGCCGCGGCGAAGCCCCGGCGCAGGGTGCTGGTGATAGACGACGAGGCGATCGTGCGGACGTTGCTGAGGCGTTCGCTCGAGCGCAAGGGCTTCGAGGTGATGGCAGCGGCCGACGGCGAGAGCGGTATCGCGCTGATCCGCGAGCAGACGCCGGACCTGGTCGTGCTCGACATGACGATGCCCGAGGTGGACGGCGCCGAGGTGGTGCGCCGGGTCCGCGGCGCAGGCATCACGGTGCCGATCGTCATCGCTTCGGGCCACCTCGACCTATCTGCCGAAATGCGGCTGCCTCCTGGCTCGTACCAGGCCTTCCTCAGCAAGCCTTTCAGCGTATCCGAGCTCTTGAAAGCCGTAGAGCTCGCCCTTGCCCGCTCCCCCATTGCGGAGGCCGAGCTGCCGTCGTCGAACAACCCGAGCGGCTGAAGCCGCAGGAAATGCGCGACAATCCGCGGCTCGTCGCCAGATGCTCACCCTGTGCGCAGCTCTCGGGGTTTTCAGAGGGCTGGCATCGCGCGACAATGGGCCGCGTGTCGCCCAAGCAACCGGCAGGGACGGCCGAGCGCCTGAGCGCCGCACTCGGAGAGCACTTCTCGATGGTGTGGCGGACGCTGCGCCGGATGGGCATCGAGAGCGCGGCGGCCAACGATGCCGCGCAGGTCGTATTCGTGACGTTCGCGTCACGCGCCCGCGAGATCCCCGTCGCTCGCGAGCGTTCCTTCCTTGCCGGATTGGCAATCCGCGTCGCCGCCAACGCGCAGCGACGCAAGCGCCGCAGCCAGGAAGAGGAAGTGCGGGTGCCGCCGCACCACGGCGCCTGGGCCGATGAAGAGACGATGAACCGCTCGGAGCGTCGGCAGCTGCTCGACGCGGGGCTCGCCGCGTTGTCGACCGAGCTGCGCACGGTGTTCGTCCTGTACGAGCTCGAGGGCTTCACGTTACCCGAAATCGCCGAAACACTCGAGTTGCCACTGGTGATGGCCACGTCGCGCTTGCGCCAGGGCCGTCACGCCTTCGAGACCTGGGTCACGCGCGAGCAATCGGGCGGAGGCCCGCCGTGACCGAACCGCCGCTCGTCAATTCCTCGCCGAACCCGGCGACGCGGCGCCTGCTCGAAGCCGGGCTGCACGACGAGCCCCCGCCCGAGCTGCGGCCCACCGTGGCCGCTGCGCTCGGCGTGAGTGTTCCGTCAACGGCAAGCTCGGCCTCGGCCCTGGCTCGGGTGGAGCTCTCGA
>JALYWZ010000663.1 GCA_030852505.1 Myxococcota bacterium
GCAAGAACGACGGCAGCTACGGCGAATGCGCCCCCGGCTGCGAGCTCGGGCCGCGCTGCGGCGACGGCGAGCTCCAGGACGACGCCGGAGAGCGCTGCGACGACGGCGAGAACAACGTCGCCTCCGGCTACGGCGAAGGCATCTGCACCACGCAGTGCCGCCCCGGGCCGTACTGCGGCGATCGCGCGGTCGACGTCGCGCACGGCGAAGCCTGCGACGACGGCGTCAACGACGGCAGCCCTGGTTCCTGCGAGGTCGACTGCAGCGGCTGGGTCCCGCTCCCGAACTGCGGCGACGGCAAGCTCAACGCCGGCGAGCAGTGCGACGAGGGCAACAAGAACGGCACCGCCAACTCGAGCTGCGACGCCCGCTGCCGCAACCGCTGCGGCAACGGCGTGGTCGACTCCGGCGAGGAGTGCGACGACGGCGTCAACGACGGCAGCTTCGGCACCTGCAACTCCGACTGCACGCTCGCCGGCTACTGCGGCGACGGCAACCGCGACGCCCCCTTCGAGCAGTGCGACAACGGCGAAGACAACGAGGACGATGCGTACGGCCGCGGCCTGTGCACCACCTCGTGCGCCTTCGCTCCGTTCTGCGGAGACGGGCGCATCCAGTCCGACTACGGAGAAAAGTGCGACGGCAGTCCGGGCTGTGATCGGACGCGCTGCGTCCTCATCATCCCGGAATAAGTTCCCGTTCGCTTCCCGCATGACGGTGCTAAAAGCCCGTCATGCAGGAAGTGATCGCCTACACGGACGGCGGGTGCCGCGGCAACCCGGGCATCGGCGCCTGGGCGTTTCTGCTGGTCGATCGCAAGACGCGCACGGCGCTCGAGCGCGCCGGTGGCGAGCGCGAGACCACCAACAATCGCATGGAAATGATGGCCGCGATCGAGGCCTTGGGCGCCATCCGCGAACCGGGCACGAAGATCCTGCTGCTCAGCGACAGCAAGTACCTGATCGAGTGCTGCACCAAGTGGATACCCGGCTGGAAAAAGAACGGCTGGAAGCGCAAGGGCGGCGAGCTCAAGAACGTGGACCTCTTGAAGCGGCTCGACGAGCTGCTCGCGGGCCGCACCATCACCTTTCGCTGGGTCGCCGGTCACTCCGGCCACCCCGGCAACGATCACGTGGACCTGCTCGGCAACCTCGCGATGGATCGGATCCAGCTCGGCAAAGATCCAGCGCACGAGCGGCGCTTCGAGTGGTCCGCGAAGCTAGATTGAGGGCGAGCGCAGACTGCCAAGATGGGTAGATGCTCAGCGCACTGAGCCGCACTTTGCGACCCCCCAAAAACCTGGCGACTCTTCGCGCTCCTTGGCGCCTTGGCGACGAAAGCTTACAAGGCCCTAGCCCCGTCGCGCGTTGTACACGAGGCGCCCGCTCTCCGAGAAAGCTCGCACGACTTGGATGGCGCGGTCGAGTGCGACGGCGTCTTTGACTTCGATGCCGCGGGCGCGGAGGGCGCTTTGCCAGTCGTCGATCATCGGGCCTTCGTCGAAGCCCGTGAGGCGTTCGAGCTCGGGGCCGCTGCCGGCCGTGACCAGCGTGCGGATGCCGGACCAGATCAGGGCGCCGAAGCACATCACGCACGGCCGCCAGCTGACGATGAGCGCGTGCTCGGGTAGGCCCTTTCCCCCGAGATCGAAGCTACCGAGCGCTTGCTGCGCGAGCGACAGCGCCGTCACCTCGGCGTGCGCAGACGAGCAGCTCTCGGGGACGGCGCGGTTCACGCCGACGGAAACGAGCCGGCCGCTGGCTTTTTCGAGCACGACGGCGGCGAACGGCCCGCCCGTGTCCTGTTCGAAGTTTTGCCGTGCGAGCTCGAGCGTCAGGTCCACCGCCTGCGCCTCCGTGAGCGCGTCCGGCAAGCTCGGAAGCCGCTCGCTCAGCCACTCGGGGAGAGCGACCGAAACTCGCTCGGGAAGCCGCGCCATCAGCGGCTCCCAGTGATCAGCGAGGCCCAGGGCCTGGCCTCCGTGAAGATCCGCACGAGCTCGCCGTCGAGGTGTCCGTCTTTGACTTCGAATCCCAAGATATCCAGCGCTTTCTCGACCGGCATCGCGCGCTTGTAGGGGCGATCGGAGGCCGTCAGCGCGTCGAAGATATCGCTCACGCTCATCATCTTCGATTGCAGCGGTATTTCCTCTGCTCGCAGGCGGTTCGGGTAGCCGGTGCCATTCAGACGCTCGTGGTGCGCGCCCGCGATTTGCGCGACGCGCGCGAAGCTGTTGCCCCAGGGGATCTTCGACAGGAAGCGGAAGGTGTGGACGACGTGGCTGCGGATTTCGTCGTACTCCTCGGCGCGCAGCGAGCCGCGGTTCACGCTCAGCGAGCGCACCTCTTCCGAAGAGAGCAGCGGCATCTCGCAGCCGTCGAGCCGGCAGTAGGTCTCGCGCCCGAGCTCTTCGATGCGCTTGAAATTGCCGGCGGCGAGCACGGTCGGCTCGTTCGCCTCCTCCACCACGCCGAGCGAGGACTGCAATACGGCGCGCCGCTCCGCGAGCTCGACGTCGATCGCCACGAGCTCGGCGGAGCTTGCCCCGCGCTCGAGCGCGCGCAGCTTCTTCGCGAGCAGCTCGGCCTCGGTCGTGCGCATCACGAACTCGAAACGCTGTCGGATCAGCTCGAGCTCGTGCGGATAAAGCTTCTTGGCCTTGACCAGCACCGCCTCGCGCACGCCGATTTTGCCGAAGTCGTGGAGCAGCGAGGCGTACTCGATCTCTCGCAGATCTTCGCGCTTCCAGCGCACTCCGGCGAAGGCGCCCGTGCTCGAGCGCTCCACGGCCTGGGCGAGCCCGACGGTGAGCTCCGCGACGCGGTGCGAATGCCCGCTGGTGGTCGGATCGCGCGCGTCGATCGCGTCCACCGAGGCGCGCACGAAGCCGTCGAAGATGGTGCGGATCTCTTCGTAGAGCACCGCGTTTTCTAGGGCGATGCCGGCCTGCGCGGCCAGGGTCGAGACGAGCTCACGGCTCCGCTCGTCGAACGCGAGCACGTGAGACTCGGCGTCGGACAGCCCGAGCAGCTTGAGCTGCGGCTCGCGTTTTCGGTTGATCAGCTGGAGCACGCCGATCACCTCGCCCTTGCTCGAGGTGAGCGGCGTCACCAGCATGCTCTTGGTCCGGTACCCGACCTTGTCGTCGAACGAGCGATCGAAGCCGAACGGGGAGCTCGACGGCATCTCGTACACGTCGTCGATGTTCAGGGTCTGGTTGTGGAGCGCGACGTAGCCGGCCATGCTGCGCGGGCTCACCGGCACCGTGAACTCGCGCGAGTCGAACGACACCGAGTCGTTCTGGCTCAGCTTGAAGTGCAGGAAGCGTCGCAGCGGATCGGCGTCGTCGCCCTCGACCGTGTAGATGCTGCCGGCGTCGGCCCCGGTGATGAAGCGCGCCTTCTCGAGGATCAGGCCCAGTAGCTTGTCGATCTCGCGCTCGGTGGTGAGCGCACGAGCTATTTCGATCAGCTCCCCGAGCTCGTAACGGTAGCGATTCAGCCACTTTCCGCGGCTCTCGCTGCGAGCGCGGAGCTCGAGCGCCTCCATCGCCTGAAACAGCGCGACCTCGAGCTCCTGCGGCGAGGGTTCGTCGGAGAGGACCGCCGAGAGACCGAAATTCAAGGCGCGCTCGAGGTCCGGCTCGCGCGGGCGGCCGAGCAGCACGAGCTTCGAATCCGCGGTGACGCCGCCACCGAGCAGCGG
>JALYWZ010000664.1 GCA_030852505.1 Myxococcota bacterium
GTGCCAACGGAGGCCGTTCCGGCAGCGCGACCGGCGGCCGCGCCGAGGCACCGACCGGCGGCCGTTCCGAAGGGCTGCTCAGCAGCTTCACCTTGCCGGTCCCCGACGGCGAGGCTCCCGCACTCTACCACCCCGACCTCACTGGCGACTTTCCCGACATCGACTTCACGACGCTCGATCGGCTCTACATCCCCGCGGGTGAGTATCGCACGGTCTTGCTCGGCGGCTTGTCCGAGCGCGAGGCGCACCGCCCGCTCGTGATCACCAACCGCGGCGGCCAGGTTCGCGTCGGCGGGCGTGCCGCCAATTACGTGTTCTCGATCAACGGCGGCAAGGGCTGGGTGCTCACGGGGCGCTACGACGACGCGGCGCAGACCGGCGACGCCGCGTTTCCGGGCCACGCCGGCGGGGCGTACGCCCACAGCCAGGGCACGTACGGCTTTCTGATCGACGACGCGTTCAGCAAGGCCGGGCTGTCGGGCCTCGCCATCGGAGGCGGCGCCAGCGACTTCGAGCTCGAGTTCCTCGAGGTCGCGCGCGCGGAGTTCGCGGGCATCGTGGCCAAGACCGACAACGACGGCGAGGCCGTGATGCGCAACGTGCGCGTGCACGACACGTACGTTCACGACACCGGCTCCGAAGGCATCTACTTCGGCAGCACGCAGGCTCAGCCGCAGCACGCGTTCGAGGGCTTGCAGATCTACGACAATCGGTTCTTGCGCACGGGCACCGAGGCGCTGCAGGTCGGGCAGCTCGGCAACGACTGCGAGATCCACCACAACGTGCTCGGTCCGGGCGCCGTCCGCTGGCGCTCCGCCTTCGCCGACTATCAGGACGGCAATGTTCAGTACGGGCAGCGTTACGGCAGCTCGAGCTTCCACCACAACATCGTGATTGGCACCGGCGACCTGTTCGTCGAGCTCTTTCCGACCGTCGTCGACGGCGATCCGCGCGACGCAAGCGACAGCGTGAGCTTCGAGGACAATTACTTCTCGGACACGTCGGCCTCCGGTGTCTACACCCACGCCGAGGACACCGGAGTCACGATCCGCTTCGAGCGCAACCTGTTCCGCGGCTTCCACTGGACGTACCCGGAGGTCCACCCCGAGGCGAGCGAGCCGGTGCAAGTGTTCGGCGTCGGCTCGAACTCACCGAACCCGCATCTACTGAAGGACAACGTCGCGGACTCGCCGTATCCGTTTCTCGAGTGGACGTTTCCGAGCGTCACCGAAGAAAACAACGTCGCGGGCAGCGTCGAGCCGGTGCGCTTCGTGGACTTCATGGGCGACGCGCTCGACGAGAACTACCGCAAGCTCGAGTGGTGGACGGACCGCGCCACGCGCCACCCCGAGATGCCACCCGTGGTCTATCCGGAGGGCGCACTGGTCGTTCACGGCGGCACGTTCTACGAAGCCCTGGTCGAGAGCTCCGGGCTCGCTCCAGACCAGCACCCGGAAGCGTGGCGCGAGCTCCCGCCGCCCGCCGACGACGTCCGGCTCGCAGCCGATTCGCCGCACCAGGGGCTCGGCCTCCGCGAGGCGCCCTGAGGTTTCGTCACTTGTGCTCGGTCGGATGAAGCTCTGAATTTTTCTGGACAAGAGCAGGGCGTCGGAGCGTGATCCCGCCATGGTGGCTCACGCTGCGTTCGGGACTCGTACCGTGTTTTTCGCGCTGCTCTCTGCGCTGGCGCTGGGCTGCAATCGCTCGAAGAGCGAGCCTGTGCCGGCGGTGAGCGCCGCGGCAACGACGACTGGGGCGGCGGCAGCAGGGCAGCAGAATGCAGTGAAGCAGCAGGCAAACGCCGGATTTCCTGCCTGTCTGGTCGGCAAATGGAAGAGCACCAAGGCCACGCTCCAGGTCGCCCCGATGCGCGGCGAGGGCGGTGAAAACGTGAAGCTCGAGATCGAGGGGACCGGCAAGAGCACCATCGACTTCGGCGAGATGGCCGAGGTTCACGCCAGCACCCCGGCTTTCACGTTCGACTTTCGTTACTCCGGCACGGCCACGGCCACGCTGATCGCGGACAGCGAGACGATCACGAGCAACGACGCGGACTGGTCGGGTCTGCGGGTCAGCGCGACCGCCAACATCCCCGGGATCGGCAAGATGCCGCTCGTGCAGGACACGCCCGTGAGCCAGCTCGCGACGCTGGGCAAGGGCGTCGCCGACTCACTCGGCATCGACTCGGCGGCGCCTCCCAGCGCGCCGCCCGCGCCGCAGGGCATCGACGCGAGCCCGGTGCTCTCGAGCTCGACCTACACCTGCGCGGACGGCACCTTGAAGATCACCTCCAAGCAAACCGGCGGAGCGAGCTGGGAGTTCGCAAAACAACCGGGTTGAGCCGGCATTCGGCGTGAGCCGAACTATCCTGACAAAAGGCTGTCAGCGCGACTGGCTATTGCTGCGTGTGTCTCCGAAAAACGGGGACGAAAGGAGCAGTCAAATGACACACGCCATTCATTGGTTCGAGATCCCGGTCCGCGACCTGGAGCGCGCGATTGCCTTCTACGAGCAGATCCTCGGCGAGAAGCTGCGGCGCGAGGACTTCGGCGGTCGCCCGATGGCCATTTTTCCGTACGAGCAGGGGCCCGGCGTGGGCGGCGCGCTGATCACCGACCCGAACCGCAAGCCGAGTCACGACGGCGTATTGCCGTATCTGAACACGACCGGCCGGCTCGACGCCGCGCTGGCCGCGGTCCCGCGCGCGCGCGGCGAAGTCGTGCTTCCCAAGACCGATATCGGCGGCCCGGGCTACATCGCTGTCGTTCGCGACACCGAAGGCAATCTGATCGGCCTGCACGAGCCGCACGCAGAGGCCGCGACCAGCGCTGCTTAACAACACTATCGTTATGGAGGCCGTCTCGATGCGACCGGCCCAACACAAGGCTTCCGCAACGACGTTGCGTTGTGTCAGTATCCGCCTCGGCGCGGCGATTGGGAGTCGCGGCGCCGAGGGTGCCGCCGTGCGAGAGGGCGTGGCGGCCAATCAGGGAGACGCACAGGATGTCATCGAAGGCAATACGGGTTTGGGTTTTGGGCGTGATTGCGATCGCCAGCGGTTGCTCGGCGGCGGATCCACTGGAGGACGAGTCAACCGGGCTCGGCGCGTCGGGAGTGACGGTAAAACCGTTCGATCCGGTGGCTGCCTGCAAGGCCAGCGGTCTGAACGTGATCATCGGCACCACCAACGACGACGTGATCAACGGCACCGAAAACGCGGACTGTATCGCAACGCTCGGCGGTCAAGATCGGATCAACGGCAAGGGCGGCAACGACCTCGTCTACGCCGGCGACGGCGATGATCAGGTGTTCGGCGGTGAGGGCGACGACACGATCGACGGCGGCACCGGTCAGGATCGCCTGTTCGGGGAAGGCGGCAACGATCGCGTCGACGGCGGCGAGGGCGACGATCGGATTTCGGGTGGCGACGGCACCGACGTGCTGAACGGCCAGAACGGCAACGACATCGTCAACGGCGACGCCGGTGACGGGGACAGCCTGGACGGCGGCCAGGGCGACGACCAGCTGTTCGGCGGCTCGGGCGACGATCTCGTCGGCGATTGCCTCGGTCACAACCGGCTCGACGGCGGCGTCGGCGCCGGCGATCTCTGCAAGCTCTCGAAGCGCGATAGCACTGCGACGGGCTGCGAGAGCACCGCGGCCTGCCCGTGAGCCGGAGCTGACGGC
>JALYWZ010000665.1 GCA_030852505.1 Myxococcota bacterium
ATCGACGAAGACCCCGACGCTGGCCGGTGCGTCGCGCAGCACGCGATACACGGTTCCGCCGAGCAGCGTCTGGCTGAACACGGGCTTGTGCCAGCCGATCAAGATCAGCTCCGCGTGCTTCTTGACGGCGACGGACTGGATGTCCTCGGCCGGATCGGTCGAGACGAAGCTCAGCGGACGGACGTCGGTGTCGAGCGCCCGCGCCCGCTCGACGAGCGGCATCAACGCCGGCTCGTGCTCGGAGCCGCGCGAGCCTTCGACGTAAAACGAGGCGCGATCGGTGGGGTGGATCAGGTGCAGCGCGTGCACGCGAACGCGATCCTTGCCGCTCAGCGCGCTGGCCAGCGTGACCAGGCCCGGGCCCGAGCGACCGTGCGACACGCAGACCAGCACGTCGTAGCGGGGTTGCAGCCGCGCCGGCAACGGCGTCTCCAGGCGCGCGGCGGACTCGGGCACGCGCAGCCTTTGCGGGTAGACGCGATCGAGCAGCGGCGTCGTCATGAACGTGGTCACGAGCGCCATCAGCACCAGCATCGTGAACAGCTTCGGCTCGATCACGCCCAGATCCAGCCCGATGTTCAGCACCACGAGCTCGACCAGGCCGCGCGTGTTCATCAAGATCCCGAGCGCGCTCGATTCGCGCCAGGGCAAGCCGCTGAGCCGCCCTGCCAGCGTCACGCCGCCGAACTTACCGAGGCACGCCACCAGAATGATCGCGCCGCACAGCAGCCAATCGCGCGTGGTCTCGAGCAGGCCGAGCTCCGTGCGCAGCCCGCTGAACGCGAAGAACAACGGCAAGAGCAGGACCAACACCAGATCTTCGAGCTTGTCCGCCAGGGCGCGGGCGAGGTTGCCGTCCTTCGGCAGCGCCACGCCCAAGAGAAACGCCCCGAACAGCGCGTGAATGCCGATCAGCTCGGTCGCCCAGCTCGAGAACAGCAGCAGCAAGATCACCGTGGCGACCAGGTTCTGCGTGAGGCCGGCGCGATCGCCGACGCGTGCGCCGAGGCGCGACAGCACCGGGCGCACCACGAACCACATCAGGGCCACGTACCCGAGCGCCAGCACGGTGGTGACGAGCGCGCTGCCGATGCCCGTGGCGCGCGCGCCGCTGACCACGAACGCGAGCAAGCACCAGGCCGCGATATCCCCGACCGCAGCACAGGCGATCGCGGTCGCACCGAGCCGCGTGCTCAGCAGATTGCCCTCGCTCAAGATCCGCGCGAGCACGGGGAACGCGGTCACCGCCATGGCCACGCCCAAGAACGACGCGAACGCCGCGAAGGGCACGCCCGGAACGGACAGCTCCGACTCGACACCGAGCGCGAGCAGCACGCCGAGGCCGAACGGCACCGCGATCCCGGCCTGGGACATCCAGAGGGACGTCTTGCCGCGCCCGCGCAACAGGCTCGGATCGAGCTCGAGCCCGATCAGGAACATGAACAGCACCAGCCCGACCTGACTCAGGAGCTGCAGGGCACCGAGCGACTGCTTCGCGAACAGCGTCTCGAGCGCGCCCGGAGCGACCGCACCGAGCAAAGACGGGCCGAGCACGATGCCCGCCAGCACCTCGGCTATCACTTGAGGCTGCCCGATACGTCTGAGGAGCAGCCCGAGAACGCGCGACACCACGATGATCGCCACGGCCTGGGCGAAGAACCTCGTCAGGGGGTCGTGGATCAGCGCGGCTCCCATGGGGCCCCGCAGTATCGCCGACGGGCAGCGGGAAAGCGACTATGCTCGGTGCGTCGTGGAACCGATCGAGGCGCTGCTCGCCCGCGCATTTCCGGGGTCCAAGCTGCTCGAGCGCGCGGCGCTCGGCGGCGGTGTTTCCGCGCAAGCGACTCTCTGCGACCTCGAGCTCCCGAGCGGAGCGCGAAAGCGCGTCGTAGTACGCCGCCCCTGTGCCGAGCTCGGCAGCGCCGAGCCGAAGCTCGCGGCCCGCGAGCACGCCGTATTGACGCTGGCCGGCGACGCCAGAGTTCCGGCACCCAAACCCTTGTTCCTCGACGAAGCGGGCGCGCGGGTCGTCCTCGAGTACGTCGAGGGCGACCTCGACTTCGCCCCCGCGGATCTCGGGCGTTCGATGCTCGAGCTCGCGCGCGCCCTGGTCGCGATCCACGGCATCGACGTGCGACGCGTGGATCCGAGCTTGCTCCCCGAGCGGGCGGACACCGTTTCGAGCTGGTTCCGCGAGCCGCCAGAGGTGTTCGACGAAGCGCTCGGCGAAAAAGCGCTCCGCGCGGCGTTCGAAAAGCTCTGGCCCTGGGTCCCGAAGAACCGCCGCGTGTTGCTGCACGGCGACTACTGGCCCGGAAACGTACTCTGGAACGGCGAGAAGTTGCGCGCGGTGCTGGACTGGGAAGAAGCCGAGCTCGGCGATCCGCTGGCGGACGTGGCGCTGACGCGGCTCGACGTGTGGTGGGCGTTCGGTCGAGAAGCGTCGGACGAGTTCACGCGCTGCTACCGCACGCTCACCCGTATGGATTGGACGCACCTCGCGCACTGGGACCTGTGCGTCGCACTCCGGCCGATGTCGAAGCTCGAGCGTTGGGCGACCGCGTATCGGGCCCCGGCGATCGCGCGCCCCGACATCGACGTTCCGCACATGACGCGAGTACACCGCGAGTTCGTGAACCGCGCGTTGTCCGAGCTCGGGCTCGCGCCTTGACGCCCGAAGCCGGCACGGGGATAAAGAAGGGATGCGTGTGGAACGGTGGGCTCTGTTGCTCGGCGCCGCGCTCGCGACCACCGCCTGCTCGAAGAAGAAGCGCGTCGAGGCCGAACCGCGCGCGACCAGCAGCGCGAGCTCGGCGATCGCCGCGACGCTAGAAGCACCCGCACGGCCGAAGCCAGCCCTCGAGCTCACGCTCGTGAAAACGTTCGCGCGCCAGCCGGAGATCTTTCAGCTCTCGACCGGGCTCGTGTTCTGCGAAGATTGCAGGATCGGCGCTGCCGACCGCGCCGATGAGCGCCCTGTCTCGGTGTTCGACGAGCACGGCTTTCGGCCCATGCCGTGGCAGCTGAAGGACCAGCAGTTCGCCGGCTTTTTCCGCGGCCCGGTCAGCGGGGCGCTGAAACAGACGGGCGGTGGCAGCTACCGCTTCCGCGGAACCGAAGCCGCGGCTCCGCTGCTCGAGATCTACGGCTACTTCGACGACGACGGCATCGATCGCAACGGCGCGCTCGTGATCAGCCACCGCTTTCAGCGGGTGGCCAACGGTTGGCAACAGTCGGAGGACTACGCGGCAGAGCCGAACGACCCGGTCGAACAGCAGCAGCCGCCGAGGAGCCTGCCCCGCGAATACGACGACGCATTGCTCCACGCGCCCTATCTCGGCGAGCTCCCGCAGCTGCCGTCACTGATCGCCGGGGGCGACGGGCCGCTCTTGATCGTCGACGACCAGCGCCTCGACTACTTCGACGGAAAGAGCTGGATACGGCGCGAGGTCCCGTTCGAAGGGAGGCCCGTCGCGCGGCGTCTGTCGGACGGCCGCACGCTGCTGCTCGCCCGCGGCGGACTGTTCGTGCTCGATCGCGAAGCGAAGGCGAGCGAGGTGCTGCTCCCCGACGGAACGCCCGTGAAGTCTGCGAGCTGGTACCTGGCCGGGGCTCGCCCGGTGTTCGTCGTGAAAAACTCGGTGTACGCAGCCGCCGACCCGGTGCTCGCGGTGCTCCCGCCTCC
>JALYWZ010000666.1 GCA_030852505.1 Myxococcota bacterium
GGCCCGATTCGCGAGCCACGGATTCGAGCGCGTCCCAGAAGTCGCCGGCGTTGGCGAAGCGCTCGCGTGGATCCACCGAAAGCGCGCGGCGCAGCACGGCTTCGATCCCGTCCGGCGCAGCGACGCCGAAGGCCGCGAGAGTCGGCCGGTGTTCGGGATCCGCCGATTGGACGAAGAGCTGCGCGGCGTCTGCCCCTTCGAGCGCTGGGCGGCCCGCGACGACTTCGACCAGCACCAGGGCCAGCGCGAACACGTCCGTCCACGGACCCGTCGCGCCGTAGCGGCGGCTGAATTGCTCCGGCGCGCCGTAGCGCGCGGTGAAGGCTTGCAACGACGCGCCGGTCTCTTCGAACGCGCGGGTCACGCTCTCGGTTTCGGCCATGACCTTGGCGATGCCGAAGTCGAGGATCTTCAGCACATCGCGGTTGCCGATGCGCGCCAGAAACAGGTTGGGCGGCTTGATGTCCCGGTGCGCCACGCCCTGCGCGTGTGCGACCGCGAGCGCACGCGCGGGGGGCTCGAGCAGTGCGATCGCCTCGGAGAGCGGCAAGCCACCCTGGCCCGCGTTGCGCCGCGCTGCCAGAACTTGCGAGAGCGGCTCGCCTTCGAGCCACTCGAGCACGAGGTACGGCGTCCAGTGCTTGTTCGGCGACACGGCCGCGCCGAGGTCGAGCGCTTGCACGATGCCGGCCGTGGCGCGCGAGAGCTGGTGGAGCAGCCGGCCCTCGGCCAAGAACATCTCACGGAAGTGCTCGCGCTCCCCGCTCGTGAGCTGCTCGGGCACGCGCAGACACTTGAGCGCGACCTTCTGCTCGAAGCCGAGGTGGTGCGCGCGGTAGACGACGCCGAAGCCACCCGAGCCGACGACCGCGTCGACCCGGTATTTACCGTCGACCGTACCTCCCACCCAGCCGAAGCGATCGGGCTCGTCGCGCATTTTCCCGGGCTCCCAGCATCCCACAAAACACGCGACGTCGCACGCTTCGGGTCCGGGTGGGCTCCCGGTATTTCTGGTTGCTAAGCCAGGCCCAGGGCGCTATCCGAGCGCAGAGTGCCCACGATCGAATTTTGTGCGAACACCATCGGCCGCATGAAGCGCGTGGAAGCTCCCGAGGGTGGTGAGCTCGTGGACATTTGCGATCACGTGCTGGCGCCGATTCCGTTTTCTTGCCGGTCGGCGAGCTGCGGCACCTGCCACGTCGAGGTGCTCGAGGGCGCGGAGTCGCTCGAGCCGCCGAAGCCCGAGGAGCAGGAGCTGCTCCGGCTCCTGGGTGGTGAAGGGACCTACCGACTCGCGTGTCAGGCGCGAGTCCGGCCGGGCCCGGGCCTGATTCGCTTGCGCGCGGTGCTCTCTCCGTAGCGTGATTTCTCGGCTACGAGACTCGGAGCACGATCTTGCCGAGGTTCTCGTTCTGCTCCATGCGCTCGTGGGCGAAGCGCACCTCGGCGAGGGGAAAGACGCTATCAATCCTCGGTGTGAATCGGCCCTCCTCGAACCAGCCCAAGAAGTCGCGCCGGAATGCGCGGACGATCGCGGCCTTTTCCGTCAGGGGACGAGAGCGCATCACGATACCGCGCACGATTTGCCGCTGCCCGAGCAGCCGCGCGAAGTCGAGCGTGCCGCGCGTGCCGCCGAGCAGCCCCACCACGACCCAGCGCCCGGCCGTGGCGAGCACGCTCTGGTTTCGTTCCGACAGGCTCGCGCCCACGAAGTCCACGATCACGTCGGCGCCGCGCCCGTTGCTGGCCTCGCTCACGACCGCCGCGAAATCCTCGCTCGAGGTGTCGATCACCCGCTGAGCGCCGAGCTCGGTCAGCCACTGCACCTTGTTCGGACTGCGGGTGGTCGCGAACACGTACGCTCCGAGCTCGCGCGCAAGCTGGACCGCGGCGGAGCCCACGCCGCCCGCCGCACCGTGGATCAACACGCGCTCCCCGGGTGATAGCTCCGCGGCGCCGAGCAGCGCTTCGTGCGCCGTGAGGAACGCCTCCGGGATCGCCGCCGCCTGTTCGAACGGGAGCGCATCCGGCACGGGGAGCACCAGGCTCTCGTGGACTCGCGCGCGCTCGGCGTAGCCACCGCCGGGCAGCAGCGCCATCACTCGCTGGCCTGCGGCGAGCGTGGTCACTCCCGCGCCGAGCTCTTCGACGATGCCCGCGCATTCGAGGCCGAGGATTTCGGTTTCTCCGGGCGGCGGCGGATAGAGCCCGCGCCGCTGCAATACGTCGGCGCGGTTCAGCGCCGTCGCGTGCACGCGGATCACCACGTCGTGATTCGAGGCTTTCGGGTCGGGGACCTGCCGGAGCTCGAGCCGTTCCGGCCCTCCCGGCTCGCTGACGACGACGGCCAACATGGCCGCTCAGACTACCTCTGGATGCACACGATCGGTGCGCGGATCTTGCAGTAGCCTGCGTCTTCTGGCGCCGAAACGCCGCACGGGCGGTCCCAGTCCGGCTCGCTCCAATCGCAGAACGAAGCCGAGACGACCCCCTCGGACGTCGAGAAGCCGGAGCAGGTGTTCTTACCCACGCCCGTGACGGGCGCATTGCACCACACCAGCGATTCGAGCCGGCGTTCGCGGCACTGCTCGACCAGCTCGGCACGCCCCGCGTCGCTCAGCGCCTCGAGGTCGGGCTCGCGCGGTGAGCTTCCGAGCTCGGTCAGGTCGAGCGCGCCGAGCGCGTTGCCGAGCTCTTCGAAGTGATTCGCGACGAGCGTGCCGTCGGTGAGCAGGTAGGGGCCGCCATCGCCGTCGAAACGCTCGAAGATCGTGCGTCCGGGCTCGTTCACCAGCGCCAAAAATTGGCCGGGGATGCCGGCGCGGTCCGCGAGCTCCTGACATTTCTGGTCGGCGCCGGACACGCCGCCCAGGTTGCCGTCGAAGAGCTCGGACGTGACGAAGATCACCTTCGGGAACGCGTCGCACCTCCCGTCCGTGCAGGATTGGCCGCGGCCGCACGGGTTGGTCACGAACACGCCCTGGTCGTTGCAGAGCTTTTGACTGGGCTTGCCGCTGCCCGTGCACACGCGAGCACCGGGCGCGCATTCGCCGGTGCATCGTGTCCCGATGCAAGCGTTCGGGCAGGGCTCGGGCGGCCCCCACTCGTGGTTCGAGCCGCAGGTCTCGAGCGTCGCGGGTGAGGCGCACCGGGCCGCGCCCGGAAGACACGTGACGCATGCGCCACCCGAGCAGGCGCCGCCGTCCGGACAGACCGACGCGACCCATTGCCCTTCTGCGCTGCACACCTCGAGCTCGCCCTCCACGTCGCTGCAGCGCTTTTTCCCCGGCTGGCACTCTCCGCTGCACGCTCCGTCCACACAAACGAAGGCGCAGGGGACTGGGACATCCCAGACGTTGTCGGCGCAGATCTGCTCGGCGTTCGCGGACGAGCATTGCTTGTCGCCGTCGCTGCACATTCCGGTGCACGCCCCGCGCTGGCACATCACGCTGCACGTCTGACCGTCGGTGATCCACGCGCCGAGGTCGTTGCAGCGTATCGGTTGCAGGCCGTCGCAGCGGCGTTCGCCGGGTCGGCACTCGCCCCCGCAGGCGCCCGCACGGCACACGAACGGGCAGGTCTCGGTTTGCCAGTTGCCGGAGTCGTCGCAGGTACGCAGCGCCGCGATGACGGCGTCACAGCGCGCGGCTCCCGGCTCGCAGCCACCCGGGCTCGACGTACCAG
>JALYWZ010000667.1 GCA_030852505.1 Myxococcota bacterium
GAGTTCGCCGTGGCCGTCGCCCGCGCGACCAGCCGCTGTTTCCGCGCCCACGACCAGCTGCGCTCCGCGGGGCTCGTGTCGCGAGCGCGCGGCGTCGCCGAGTTCGAGTGGGAGGGCCTTCCGATCGCCGAGCTGTCGTCCACGCTGGCCGAGATCGCGGCGAGCGAGCTGCTCGAGACGCGCGCCGCGCTGTTCTGGTCGCTGTTCCCCGAGAACCTGTCGCCGTTTCAGAGCGACTTGAGGCGGGTGTGAGCAAGTGTTTTCCGGCGCTGGTGGTGCTGCTGTTTACACCGGCGCTCGGCGCTCAAACGCTCGCAGCAGAAACCGAAGACAAGCCGCCGGTGTTCAGGCGGATCTGGCCCGAGCGCTACAACCAGCGCGACGTCGTGGCCAACGTCGGCGAGCTGTTCGAGCTCGGCGTCGAGGTGTCCGACCCGGACAACGCGGACCTCAAGGTCACGGTCGAGGGCCTGCCGGAGGGCGCGACGTTCTCGGACGAACAACGCATTCTGCGCTGGACGCCGACGCCGGCCCAGCGAGGGCTGCAGTCGTTCCGCTTCATCGCCTGGGGCGGCGTGAAGCAGGCAGTTCGCGAGCTGCACGTCGAGGTCACCGACAACCGGCCGCCGTACTTCCGCGTTCAGAAACGCCAGGTCGAGGCCGGCTCGAGCGTGAGCACCATCTCGTTCGCCGCAGAGGATCCCGATCACGACCCGCTCACCTACACGATCCAGGGCGCGCGCCCCGGCTCGCACTTCGATCCGGCGAGCGGCGAGCTCACCCTGAGCCCGTCGGACGACGACGTCGGCACACGTAGCGTGACCGTTGCGGTCTCGGACGGCCACCTGCGCGTCACGCAAGCCTTGAGCTTCGCGATCGTCGAGCCCGAGTCCCGGCGCTCGTACCGCACGAACTGGGCGTCGTATCTGATGCCCGGCGTCGGCTATTCGGTGTACGCCCCGAGCGATCGCGACGCGTTCGGCACGTTCCAGGGCGTGGCACTCGAGCTGTTGATCGGCACCTGGATCCACAGGAACGAAAACCGCGGCCCGAGCCACGGCCGGATCTACGTCAACGCGGAGATCTTCGACTCGTCCGACAGCGACGTGGCGAACCTGTTCGCGTACTCCTTCGGCTTCTCACTGTCCTTCGAGCGCAATCCGCAGAGAAAGTGGTTGATCCCGGTGTACGGGCTCGAGCTCGGACAGGTCTTTCACGAGGCCTTCGATTCGCGCTTCCACGCCACGCCCTACTTCGGCTTCCACGTCTTCTCGGATCCGAACCTGTTCGTCAGCGCGCGCGGCGGCTACCGCATGGTGCCGTCGGACATGGAGCACGTCGGCGGGCTGCACGCCGGAGCGAACCTGAACTTCAGCGTGTGGTGAGCGCTCAACCGCGGATCACGCGATCTTCGAGCTCGTTCTCGTCGTCTTCGCGGCGCGGGGCCTTTTGAGCGAGCAGCGGCTCGAGCGCGTCGAGGCACTCGAGGATGCCCTGCGCGGCCTTGCCTTCGCGGACGCGCTCGACGATGCGAGCCACGTGCTCTTGCCAGCCGCTGTCTCCGACCAGCTCGTGGATGCCGGTGTCGCCCAGGATCACCACGCGATGCTCGAGCTCGGAGAGCAGAATCAAGAGGCCCGTGCGATCACGCGTGCGGTGCAAGCCGCGCTCGGCGAAGACCGAGAACGCGCGGGCCTGGACGGCTTCTTCCGCGAACGCGCGCGGAACCGTGAGGCGCCGTAGCGCCGGGAGGCCCAGCAGGGCGTAGAGCGCGAGCCCGATCGGAACCTCCAGCGGAATGAGCCACCAGCTCGAGAGTTGCTCGACGAAGTAATGAAGGGCGAGCGTCGCGGCGAGCGTCCAGCCGAAGGCGAAGAGCGCGCGGGGACCGGCGTAATCGTGGCTTTGCTCGATCACGGCGACCACGAGCTCGCTCGAGGTCTTGCCCTCGATGCGCGCGATGGCCTTCTCGATCTCGGCTGCTTCCGACTCGGAGACGAGCGACATCACCAGCCTCCCGAGGCGCCGCCGCCACCCGAGCTGCCACCGCCGCCCGAGAAACCGCCGCCACCGCCGAAGCCGCCCCCGGAGCGATAGCCGCCGCCGAAGCCGCCTAGGCCACCACCGTAGAACCCGCCGCCGAATGGGCCCCTGCGGCGCCCGAATCCACTGCCGCGGTTGATGAAGTGCAGGAACGGGAACAGCAGAAAGAACACCAGGAAGATCAGCCACTGACCAAAGCGCGGAGGGATGGGCTGATCCCGCTGGGCAGCTGGCTCCGGCTCGGCCCCGGGCTCACCTCCCGCTCGCGCGATCAGCGCGTCGAACGCCTGCGCGATACCGGCCTCGTAGTTCTTGGCCTTGAAGGCCGGTGAAAGCGTGCCGCGGATCACGCGCGAAGCGACCGCGTCCGTGATCACGCCCTCGAGGCCGTAGCCGACCTCGATCTTCATTTTGCGATCGTCGAGCGCGACCACGAGCAACAAGCCGTCGTCCTTGCCCTTCTTGCCGAGCTTCCAGGACTCGAAGACGCGGACCGCGAAGTCTTCGATGACGTCGCCTTCGAGGCTCTTGATGGTCAAGAGCGCGAACTGTTGGCCCGTGGCCTTTTCGTGCGCTTCGAGCTTCTTTTCCAGGCTTCGAGCCGCGGCAGGGGAGAGCAGCGCGGCCTGGTCGTTGACGCGGCCGGCGAGCTTGGGCGGCGTGAGCGCCCAACACGGCAACGCGAACAGCAGGGCGCAAACGACCAGCGCGGCTCGGGACACCGCTGCCAGCCACGCGCTCGGCGGCCTCTCGAACGTCAGGACTGTGGACACGCCGCGCTCAGAAGCTCACTTCGGGCGGCTTATCGAGACCGGGACCTGCTTCGAAGGTCGGGCGCACGCTCTTGCCGCGGATGCTCGCGCCGATGCTGGTCGGGAACTTTTGTACGAGCTTGTTGTACTCCGCGACGCTCTCGATGAAGCGCTTGCGCGCCACCGTGATGCGATTCTCGGTGCCTTCGAGCTGGGCCTGGAGGTCGCGGTAGCCCTCGGTAGCCTTCAAATCGGGGTACTTCTCGACCACCACCATCAAGCGCGAGAGCGCGCCGGAGAGCTGCTGCTGCGCTTCCTCGAATTGCTTCAGCTTGGCCGGATCGTCGATCACCGACGCATCGACCTTGACGCCCGCGACCTTGGAGCGCGCCTCCACGACCTTCTGCAGCGTGTCTTGCTCGTATTTGCCGGCGCCCTGCACGACCTTCACCAGGTTCGGCACCAGATCGCTGCGGCGCTTGTACTGGTTTTCCACCTCGGCCCAGGCTGCCTTCACGTCCTCGTCGCGATCGATGACGTCGTTGTAGCCGCAGCCGCTGGCGCCGAGCGCGAGGGTGGCCGCGAGCGCGAGGCTCAGGAAGCGACGCTTGGTTGCGAACGCAGAACTTCGTTGCATGGCTCCCACCAAGTAAGGTCCCACGCCCGTCTTGGCAACCCGATAAGTGCGGCAGTCTTCCACAGCTGCGACGCTTTGCCACTGTTTTGGAGCGCGACGAAACGTTGCGAGCGCGCGCTGCCGCGGAATTTTCGCCGACTCGTCAAAGCTCGCGGCACGGCATGTGCGTTGCAAACGGGCGGCCCCATGAAACTCCTGACTCGATTGGCACCCGTGTTCCTGTTTGGTCTCGCTGCCGCTTGCGGCG
>JALYWZ010000128.1 GCA_030852505.1 Myxococcota bacterium
GCCATGCGCCGCGCGCTCACCGCACTCGCCCTGAGCTTGCTCGGCTCGGCCGCGCTCGGCTCGGAAGCGCTCGCCGAGTCGAAGCCCAAGGCCTGGTGCGCGAGCGAGCTCGAGACGCTCCGCGAGGGCGTCTGTTACTACGAAGCGCAGGGCGCGGCGGACGTCACGACGAGCAGCGCTGCCAAGGTGCACGCTGAGCCGGACACGCTGGTCTTGTACCTGCACACGTTGGTGGGCACCGGCTCCACCTGGCAGTGGGAGCAGCAGCGCATCATGTGGACGGCGGCGAAGAGCTACGGGTTCAGCGTGCTGATGCCGAGCGGGCGGCCAGGCATCGGACCGAAGCGCGCGCCCGACGTGCTGGCCTGGCCGACCTCGCCGAAAGCGCAAGCAGCCGTCGAAGAAGAGCTCGTGAGCGAGTGGCAAGAGCTCCGCGAGACCGTCGAGCGAAGGCGCGGGCGTCCCTTCCGTCACGTGTGGGTGTTCGGTTTCTCGAACGGCGCTTACTATGCCTCGTCGCTCGCGCTCCGAGCTCGGTTACCCGTCGAAGGCTACGCAGCGTTCGCTGGCGGCGCCGGGGGCAAGTACAGCCTGATCGTCGGCTCGAAGGCGCCGCGCAAGACGCCGATCTTCGTCGGCTATGGCACGAAGGACCCGGCGCGCGCCGACATGAAGGAACTGATCCAGACCCTGAAGAAGCTCGGCTGGCCGCATCAGTCGCTTTCGCAGCCGGTCGGGCACATCGTGACGCACGACCAGCTGCGGCGCGCCGTGGGCTTCCTCGTCGCGCACGGCGAAGCGCAGTAGCTCAGCCGTACTTTTCGACCAGTTTGCCGACCAGCTTCACGTAGTCGCTTTCGGCGTTGGTCTTCGCAACGCCCTTCTTCGCGCTCCAGGCGTCGAACTTGGCGCGCCCCTTGAAGTCGAGCATCCCGGGCCGCGAGCCTTGCACGTCGCCGACCGTGGCCTGCTTGTACAGCGCGTAGAGCTCGAGCAGCTCGTCGGCGGCCGGTGTCTTGCTGAGGGTCTTCACGCGCTGCTGCGCGGCTTCGAAGGCTTCGTTCGTGGCCACGGCGCAGCCTACCAAAGTTCCGGCAAATCCGCGGCTCGACGAGGCCCGTGGACCAGGAAAATTTCACTCGACCCGAGAAAAGCGCCGCCGCAACCCTGGCCGGACGATGAAAACCTCCGACGAGTGACTAGAGTGTACGCACTCATCGGTACCCACATGACCTACTTCCGCTCTTCTGTCGCCGCAGCTCTCCTCACCACGCTCTCCGCCGCCCTCGTGAGCTCCGGCTGCACGAGCGACGAGACGGAGCCGTCCCCCTCGACCGGAGGCAGCGACGCGAGCACCGGCGGCAGCGACACCGGCACGGGTGGCACGAGCACCGGCGGCACGAGCACCGGCGGCAGTGCGGGTGGGGCGGGTAACGCCGGCAGCGGCGGCATGGGCAGTGGGAACGCACCGAGCACCGAAGAGGTCGTCGGCAACTTCCGCATCACCCTCAAGGATCCCACGGCCAGCCGCGACGGCTTCACGGAGGTGATCGGGTTCGTCTACGAGAAGCCCTACCCCCAAGAGTTGGTCTGGGAAGAGACGCACACCGAAGGCGAGTGCCAGCTGTCCGAGCCGAAGGTGCCGTTCTGCGATCCCGCGTGCACTGGCGGCTCCGTGTGCGTGGAGAGCGGCGACTGTGTCACCCCTCCCGTGAAGAAGAGCCTGGGTGACGCCACGGTGAAGGGCGTGCGCACGGCTGCGGGTGCGACCGAGTTCACGATGAAGCCGGTGGCCGGCAACTACCAGCCGGGCGGCGACACGGGCACGATCCCCTACGAGTCGTTCGCGGCCGGAGACACGCTCTCGGTCACCACCACCGGCGGCGACTTCACGCCCATCACGCTCGAGAGCACCGGCATCGAGCCGCTCGTGGTCACCACGCCCGCTCCCGTGGCGGTCGAGAGCGGCAAGCCCGTTTCCCTGGCCTGGGAGGCGGGCTCGAACCCCGCCGCCAAGCTCGATATCAAGCTCGAAATCAGCCATCACGGTGGAGTGAAGGGCATGGTCACCTGCCAGGTCCCCGACACCGGCTCGACGGAGATCCCCGAGCAGCTCGTGACCGAGCTGATCGCGCTCGGCGTGGCAGGTTATCCGACGGTGTCGCTGACGCGCGTCACCTCCGACGCGGCCTCGATCAGCGCCGGACGCGTCGAGCTGCTCGTGATGTCGCAGCAGGCGCGGCCCGTCCAGATCCCCGGTCTCATCTCGTGCAGCGAACAAGAGCCGTGCCCGGACGGGCAAGAGTGCACGCCCGCGCGCAAGTGCGAGTGAGCCGCTCGCGCGCGGCGCGCGTGTCGGTGTTTCCACCCCCAGGTATTACGAATCCCTTCTTCGTAGTCAGACTCTAGATCTGACTCGTTCTCTCGGATCGGATCCTGCAGAGCGATCCCGTGCGCGCATCAGCGCGCGGGTTTCGTGGAGTTGTCTCGTTCACTCATGCACATGTCGTGCAGCCTTCGGAGTCAAGTTGTGCACGCGTCCCCACGTGTCGTGCACGACGCGACGCCGAGCGCCGGGTGAGCGAGGCACGTCGGATGTAAGCCAGGGTCGGCTGATCTTTACACAGGAGAACGCTCAAGATGTCGTTTCGTTTGAACATGGTTTGTGCTCCTTTCGCGTTGTTGCTCGCAGCATGCGGCGCCGCGCCGGACGCCCAGGAAGAGTCCGTTGCGGAAGACAGCGAGGCCATCGTACGGGGCGTGGACGACGACGGGCATCCGCAGGTGGTTGCGGTCGACGTGTTCAAGCAGGACGGCAGCGAGTCCTTCTGTTCGGGCGTGGTGTTCGCGAAGAAGGCGGTGGTCACGGCCGCGCACTGCATCCACGGAGCCGACGCCGCGCTCATCTACTCGGGCAGCGACTTCTACGGCGACATGGACCAGCTCGGCGAGGGTGACCCCTCGACCTGGGTCAGTTACCGGCTCGCGGAGGGCCCGGACCGCTTCGAGACTCACCCGAAGTGGGATCCGGCCACCCTGAACTCCGACATCGGCGTCATTTACCTGGACCGCGCGTTCTCCTTCAAGCCGCTGCCGCTGGCCTTCGCCGACCTCAACAAGCACTTCGTCGGGCTGCCGCTCGAGATCGTCGGCTTCGGTGCGTCGGGGCTCGACGACAACGGCTTCCCGGTCGACGCCTACGTGAAGCGCAAGGGCAAGACGTTCTACCAGGGCGAGCCCAAGATCAAGCCGCTGCCCGTGAACCCCCACCCCGGGCTTTTGATCCCGAAGATCAGGAAGCAGCTGATGCAACTCGAGGGCTCGGCGCCGAAATCGAACGGCTGCTTCGGCGACTCGGGCGGCCCGTCGTTGTTCAAGTTCTTCGGCCAGCACTACGTCGTCGGCATCACTTCGTGGGGTGACGACTTCTGCAACGATTTCGCCTACCACGTCCGGATTTCCGACTTCCTGCCGTTCCTCGGAAAGGCCGCGTACAAGTCGACTCGTCAGTGACGTAGTCCGAGTTTTTCGCGAAGGGCGGCGCTGCGCGGCACGGCGTCGCCCTCTTTTCTTCGGAGTTTTCCGCCAATCTCAGCGGATTCCTAACCGTTTGTCGCTCTAGTTGACGTTCACGTAGAAGTCACTGGTCTTGAGCCCCACTCCGCCGCTCCAGATTTCGAAGCCGGCGAACACGTTGGTCAAGTACCAGCCCGCCTGGATGGTGTTCTGCCGGTTCTCGACCGCGTCCTGGATGAAGGCGTTCAGGTCGAAGGTCATCGACGCGATCGGCTGTTTTGCGACGTAAGAGATGCACGGCTTGCCGGCATTCGGACCGACCCACACGTCCCAGGTGCCCATCGCGCCCGCGATCTGTACGTCCCGGTGTTGCACGCTGCCGATCGGCTGCGCGTTGGCCGGATCGTAGAACCACACCATCAGGTAGCCGCCCGACGGCGCTTCGTCATCGCCCCGTTCGCTGGTGCTGAACCAGACGTCGTAGGAGGCGTTGTAGGTGCCCATTTGCGAGCCGGCATTCTGGGACCACATCGTGTCGACCTTGCCGAGCGCGCTCACCTGTTTCGGCAAGCCGCTGCCGAGCGTGCCACGGCCGTAGTTCGAGCCGAGGAACACCGACGGATAAGAGACCGGAGCGCCGGAGGTGCTGTTGCTCCCCGTCTGCTGGGTCACCTCGAAGCTCGTCCCCTGCACCTTCAAGGTCTGCTGCGCTCCCGCGCCCCAGACGTTGTTCTGAACGATGTAGCCCTTGTTGTCGCGCGACACGGTCGTGTACCCGTACTGATCGGTGACCATCGAAATCGGCTTGCTCGCATTGCCGCCGCTCGGAGGCGTGCTCGGCGTGCCAGTCGTGCCGCCGGTGCCGGCCGGTCGAGCTCCAGCCGAACCGCCCGTCCCTGTCGGGCGTGAACCGCCGCTCGCCGCGCCCGACGAACCCGCCGCCCCGTCGCTCCCGGAATCTTCCGAGGAACAGCCGACGACGGCCAGCCCGAGCCCCAACGCACACATCACTCCAACGTAGTACTTCGCCATCGCGACCTCGCGGGTATCTAGCACGCACCGGCTTGGTAAAGCCTGCTTTCTCGTGCTTACTCTGGCATCCGCGCGCCCACACCGGTCGGCAATTTTCGTTGAACGTTTCGGCCGCGCCCCCTGGCACGAACCCTGCGAGAGACACTCGCTGAGACGCCGATGAGCTTGCTCCAAGCCGAAATCGATGCTGCGATGATGCGGAAGGAATCGTTGATCCCGCATTCGTCACCAGCACCTCGAGTTCAGTTCGAGACAGGCGACGTTCCCAGGCGTCCCGAGTCAGGACCGGAACCGAGGGAGATGCGATGAAGCAGACTGCGCAAGTCAAAGAGCCCCCGTCGCTGATCGCATCGCAGATCGTGGCCGAGGCGATGAAGCCCGATGCTTCGCTGGCCGGCCTCGCGACGCTCGCGGAGCGCGATCCGGGGTTCACGTTGCGCGTCCTCGCGACGGTAAATAGCGCTGCTTTCGGCCTCCCGGCGCGCGTCTCCCACGTGCGGCAAGCCGCGACGTTGCTCGGCTTGCGCGGGCTGCGCAATCTGGCGCTCAGCCTGGTGGTGTCCGATATGGCGCCGGCCGGTCCGGACGGGGAGCTCTTGCTCGCCAACTCGCTGCGCCGCGCGGCGGCTGCACAGCTGATCGCCGAGGCGCTCGGCGAACGGCGCTGCGACGAGTATTTCACGGTTGGGCTGCTGCTCGAGGTCGGGCTGATCGCGCGGGCTAGAGACAGCATGCCCGCGGTCGCCGAAGCGGCGTTGTTGCCGGCGACCGATCGCATCTTGTTCGAACGTGCCGCCGGTGCAGTCGATCACCCCACGCGGGGCGCGCAGATCGCCCGCGACTTTCAGCTCCCGGCCGAGTTCGTGAGCGCCGTCGGTGGTCACCACGATCCGGAGCCGCCGGAAGGCAGGCTTCAGCTCGTGGCCTGGGTCGCCGAGCGCGCCGCGGCCATCTGGGAGAGCGGAAACCCCGCCGACGCTCAGGTCGAAGCCCTGTCCGCCTTGCAGCGGACCGGCATCGATTCCGCGCGCGCCCAGGAGGTGCTCGATCGTATCCCGACGCTCGTCACCGAGGCGGCGAGCGCGTTCCAGCGCGTCGTGCCCGTGCAGCAGAAGCTCGGACAGCTGCTGGTCGACGCGAACCGCATCCTGTTTCAGATGAACCGCAACTACGAAGGCATGTTGCGGCGCCTGGAGACGCTGCTCAAGGAGAAGGAAGATCTCACGCAGCAGCTCCAGGCAGCGAACGAGCGCCTGGCGACGCTCGCGGCAACCGACGGGCTGACCGGGCTACTCAACAAGCGCTCGCTCGAAGAGGCGCTGGCCCGCGATCTGGCGCGCGCGGATCGCGGCCAGAAGAGCCTCGGCATCGTCATGCTCGATGTCGACTTCTTCAAGAAGGTCAACGACACGCACGGTCACCAGGTGGGCGACGAAGTGCTGAGAGCGGTCTCCCAGATCGTCGCCTCGTCGCTCAGGAGCGGCGACGTCGCTGCGCGCTACGGCGGCGAGGAGTTCGTGGCCGTGCTGCCCGACTCGGAGACGGAGGGCGCGACGATCGTGGCCGAGCGGATCCGGAAGAGGCTCGAGCAGACCGAAATCGAGACCTCGCGCGGCAAGCTCCGCGTCACGGCGAGCTTCGGGGTGGCGGCCGTGTGTGGCCCGAACTGCCGCGGCTCGGCCAAGGATCTGGTCGCCAGAGCCGACGCGGCGCTCTACGACGCCAAGCGCGCCGGCAGAAATCGCGTCGTCACCGCCGGAGCCTGAGCCACGCTCAGGCCAAGAGCTCTTCGTAGACGCCGCCCTGCATCGTCTCGCCGCCCTCACCCTCGGGCACGCCGAACCAATCCGACTCGACGCCCAGGGCGTTGACCAGCGTATTGAGCAGCCTGTTGTGCGGCGCCTTCTCGTCGTCGTTGCGCGGGTTCTCGGCGCCCAGGCGGATGTACTGGTTCTGTTTGAAATAGCCACCGGCGCTGCCAGCCAGAATGTACGGCAGGTCCATGAACGAGTGGCCTTTCCCGTCGGAGAGCTCGTTCGTGTAAAGGATCACGGAGTTGTCGAGCGCCGTCTTGCCGTCGGCCTCGACGTAGCCGTCGAGCCGCGCGAGCAAGCGAGCAAGGCGCTGCTGGTGCCAGTGATCGATGTCGAACAGCATGTCCTCGTAGCCGTCGACATTTTCGCAGCCGTTCTCGGTGCTGTCGCCGAAACAGTCGTCGCGCACCTTCCCGTGCGAAAGCTTGTGGTGGTTGTACTCGTGCTCCATGCCGTCCCAGCGGAAGGTCGGGCCACCGGCGCCGCGGTCGAACTGCAAGGTGGCGACACGCGTGAAGCCGCAGGCCAGCGCCACCGCGTAGATGTCGACCTGCAAGTCGGCGATCACCGGGTAGTTCGCCTCCTGCTCGACCTCTTTGCCCCGCCCTTCGAACTTCTGCGCGGCGTCCCTCAACGTCGAGTCGAGACACGATAGACCGCTGCCGCCGAGGCCGAGCTCGATCTCGCGGATCGCGGTCAGGTGCGCGTCGAGCTTGCGCTGGTCGTCGGCGCTGAGCGGTCCGCGCTTCAAGTCGGCGAACTGCTCGTTGACCAGATCCAGCACGCTCTGGCGTCGCTCGGAGATCCGCCGCATCGCCTCGTCGGCCTCCGCCCCGCCGCCGTTCAGGTTCACGAACTCGGCGTAGGCGTTCCAGGGGTTGACGATGCCGGCCACGGCTCGCCCCGCGCCGGAATAGGAGATGTAGTCCACGCCTCGGCTCCGCGACGAGCGGCCGACCATCAAGTTCAGGGGCGCCCGGCGCGAACCTTCGCTGCCGGGGTTGATGGCGGCGGCCAGCACGTGGTCGATCGACGGCCCCTGCGCCAGCCAGTCCTCACCGTCGGCGAACTGTGCGGTCAGTTTGTGGGCCATGCCCTTGCCGTGATCGTCGCCACCGCCCCCATCGCGATCGAAGCCACGCGGCGTCATGTGCACCCCGCGCGGAAACAGCAGCTTGGAGCGAAACGGCGTCAGCGGTTCGTTCGCGGTGCCTGCGAGGTGGGCATCCGTCAGCGCGCCGAAATCTCCCTTCGGAAACCAACGGTTCATCTCGACGCCGTTGCAGCAAAAGAACACGCCGAAACGCGTCTGCGCGGGCTCGGCCTGGGCGCGCGCGCGGCGCGGCGCGAGCGCCTCGAGGAATGGCAGCCCGAGCATCGCCCCGCCGAAGCCCCTCAACAAAAGACGCCGGCTCAACCCGGCACGGCTCTCGCTCATGGTGCGACCTCGTTCGGGAAGCGCTTCAGCATCGCCGGCGAGACGCCAATCGACGCCACCAGCTCGACCACCGAGCGCGGCATCTCGGCAAGGCCCTGCACGGTGGCCTCGTCGGTCGCGCCGAGCTCGTGGCCGTAGGCGAACGACAGCCATTTTCGCGCGTAACAGGCGCGCGCCTCCTGGCTCGTGGCCAGGGCCTGAACGAGCTGCCGGGCATCGGCGAACGACACCTCCGCTCCGTCCAGGCTGAGCTTGCCGCTGGTATCGAGCGGATTACCGTTCTCGTCGCTGCGAACCTGGCCGAGCGCGTCGAAGCCCTCGAACGCGAAACCAGGCGGATTGATCAGGGCGTGGCAGGCGCCGCAGCCGCTCTGCTCGGTGAGCCGGCTCACCTCCTCGCGCGTGGTCTTCGGCTCGGGTCCGGGAGGTGGCGGAGTCATCGTCGCACCCGCAGGTGGATCGCCGATGCTGCGGCACAGTAAGTCGCGCAGCACGAACAACCCGCGGTGGATTGGGTCGGTCTTCACCGCGTAGGCGTTCGACGCCAAAAATCCGACCTGCATCAAGAAGCCCTGTCTCTCCGCGTTCTGGAACTCGATTCGCTCGAGGCCGCCGTTGCCGGTCTTTCCGTAGAGCCGCGCGAGCTCCGCGTCCGCGAACGCGTAAGGCGCCGTCAAGAATTGTTCGAAACCGCCACCCGTCCCGAGCACCTCTTCGATGAAGCGCCGCGAGGCGTCGCCGACGCGCGTCGGCAGCTCGCTCGGTGCATCGGGATAGGCGCGCCGGTCGGGAGCGATCTTGGCGAAGCGGCCGAATTGCCAGGCCTGCTCGTGAAAGCCGACCAGCTTGCGCGTCGCGCGCGGGTCCGCGAGCAAGCGCCGTACGGTCCGGTCGACCTCTGCCGGATCCTGGAGCGCTCCGCCGCGCGCGGCAGTGAACAGCTCGGCGTCGGGCATCGAGCTCCAGATCAAGAACGAGAGCCGCGACGCGAGCTCCCAGCCGTCGAGCGCGATCCATCCGTCGGCCCCGGGCTGATTGCCGAGCTCGACTCGATACAAAAACTGCGGCGATTGGAGCATCGCCTCGACCACCAACCGCACGCCGTCGCGGAATGCATCGCCGCTCGCCACGAGCGCTTGCCCGCGCGCGAACAGGGCGTGGAAACGCTCGCCCTCCGCCGCGGAGAGTGGCCGCCGGAACGCGCGCTCACCGAAGCTCGCGATGAACTCGCCCGAGCAGCTGGCTGCGGCTGGGTCGCAGGCCACGAGCCGGCCGTAGATCGCGTCGTCCGTGACGGCGCGCTCCGCGAGCTTTTCTGCGGCCGACCGGTACTGAGGCCCGAGGCGCGCATCGACCTGGTAGTCGACGCTGGTGTCGAACGGAAAGCCGTTCAGCGCGTCCGGTGCAAACTCGTTCGACGGCCCGTCGCTGATCCCGAACAGCTCGTTGACGCTGTTTGCGTATTGCTCGTGGGTGAGCCGCGCCACGCGCGTGAGCTTCGACGTGTCGCTCGGCAGAACCGGTGGCGCGCCCGCCCCCGATGGAGGATCCGACGG
>JALYWZ010000668.1 GCA_030852505.1 Myxococcota bacterium
GGCGGTGTCAGCGTCGGGGGCGGCAGCGCGGGCGGGCCCGCCGGCGGCAAATCCGGAGGCGGAGTCGGCTGCTCCGGCAGCGAGATGCTCTGCGAAGACTTCGAGGACGTTGCGGAAGGGGAGGTGCCGACAGCGATGCCCTGGCACGCGCTCGACTCTTCCTGCGAGTTCCAGGCGAGCCAGTTCACGATGGGCGTCACGGGGATGGAGGCGAAGAGCGGCTCGAAGTCGCTGAAGATCACCAACAAGCACTTCGCCCAGTGTCGCCTGTCCGCGCAGTTCGAGCCCGTCGATGATTTCTGGGTGCGCGCTTACAGCTACTGGGAAACTGGGCTCGACATCAGCAACCGCGAGACGCTCGACATCGACCTGACGCCCGGCTTTCGCACCGCCGACGATCCGGCCGTGCGCTTCGGCTACCGGAGCAAGGCGCCCTGCGAGGAGTACGCGGGGCCGCAGGTCACCATCATCGGGCTCGCGGGCGGCGAGGCGACGGGTTGTGGCTCGCGCGAGATGCCGAAGGGTAAATGGTTCTGTTTCGAAGCCCACGTACAGCAGTCCGGCGCGCTCACGGTCTCGACCTTCATCGATGGCGAGGCGATCAGCTACCAATCCACCGGCAAGCCGATGACCAGCTCGATCTCGACCGAAGGCGCTGTTTCGCAGAAAATCGACCACATCCGCCTCGGCATCTTCTCGACCGGCGAGGCCAAGGGCAGCATTTACCTCGACGACGTCGCGGTCTCTGCCACGCGCATCGGCTGCGGGAACTGATCAGCCGGAGCCCAGGATCGAAAGCACGCGCTCCGGATCGATCCGGTTCTTGTAACGCACGATCCGGGCGCCCTCCGGCATTTCCGAGTCGGAACAACCCCGGCGCTCGTCGATGCAGATCACCAGTCGATCGATGCCCGCGCTCTGCAGGCGCTGGAGCTTGGTCGCAAGGTACTCTGGCGTCCAGAAGCCGGCGATCTCCAGCAGCCAGCGGCGCTCGGGGTCGCCGCGGTGAATGAGCTCGAAGTCCGGAAAGACCAGCGTACCCCCCGCTTCCACCGCGCTGGGTTCACGAACGACCTCCCAAGCCGGTGCTCTGCGCCGAAAGTCTCGCTCGAAGCGCGCCTCCAGACGCCGGTCGTCCCTCGCGAGCTCGCGACCGCCCGCGATCGGATCGCCTGACCGGACCAGGAGCTTTGCCGTGTCGGGACCCCGACCGAGCGCGCACTCGGCGACCAGCTCGAATCGGTCGCACCAGGTGGCGCGGGGAACCAGCGCCGACAGCGCGCGGCCGTAAAGCTCCGTGTGTCGAAACAACGCGAAGGGGCCGGAAATCTCCAGCGCGATCCCCTCGTGCGAGTCGCTGGGTGCTTGCCGTCGGACGACGCAGAGCAGACCTGCAAGCTGCGCCTGGCGAATCAGCGCGCGCGTGTTGCCCCAGGCCGCGATCCGCACGCGGACCGCGCGCCGGAGCCAGGCGCGCACCAGCATCAGGTTTGCTTCCAGCGCGAGCCGCTCCGGAGTGAGCTCGGCGGGCAGCGGGGACACCCGACGTTCACTCTCCAGATCTGCGAAGAGGGAAGACTCGAGCGCTTCGACCCGGACCCCGAGACCTTCGGCGGCTTTGGCGAGCACGCTTTCGCGAGTGAAGGGACGCGCCGTCGCCGCGCGGAAGGCTGACCAGCGCGCCTCGCGAGGCGGAACCGGCGCCGCCGCCTGGTCGGTGCCGAGCGTTTCCAGCAAGGCCGCGACGAAGCGCAGCTTGCTCTTCGGTGCCCGCGTCGGAAGCGGCTCTCGCATCCGCTGCCGGAGCTCGCTCTGCCGCTTGCCCACGAAGCGAGCGTGCTCGTCGAGCGCGGCGCAGAGCCAGGGGTGGTCTCGCTCGGTCAGGTAATTCGGGACGATGCTCGCGTCCGCTGCCCTGGTACTAAGCCCCAACAAAGTTCGCGGCTGCAAGGCCCCGCCTCCTTTCGTGGGCCCGGCGTGCTTCCCCCGTGGCAAGTGTCACCAGCTCGTAGACCACGGCGCGCTTTCCGGGAGACGGCCGCAGCAGCCGGCCCACGCGCTGCACGTGCTCGCGTTCCCCGCGCGTTCCCGCGACGATGATAGCCACGTCTGCATCCGGGACGTCGATCCCTTCGTTCAGGACACGCGCGCTCACGAGCGCCCGGATCTCGCCCGCGCGAAATGCGTCGAGCGCCCGCGTCCGCTCCGCGCGCGAGATTTCGCAAGTGATCGGCATCACCAGATTGTCGCGCGCGATCGCATACGCGCTCTCGTTGTCCGCGGTGAAGATCAACACCCGGGCATCCGCGTGACGATCGAGGAACTTGCTTACTGCGCGCGCCTTCCCACGCGTGAAGGCCACCAGGCGCCGAGTCCTGCGCCACGCCGAGAGCGCGGCCCGGCCCTCCGGCGACTGCGACGCCGCGACCACGAACTCTTGCCAGCTTCCCTCGGGATGGAAACGCCGGAAGCGCCGGTTGAACTCGGAGAACAGCCCGTAGTCGGCGGCGTAGCGCTGCCGTTCCTCGTTGGTCAAGCCGAGCTGCAGCACCGCGAGGTCGAACTCCGCAAGCCACTTGCCCGCGAGATCCCCGACGCCGAGCCGATACACCACGGGCCCCAGGAGCTCCGCGAGCCGGCTGAGCGACTCAGCGCCGGGCGGCGTCGCCGTGAGCCCCAGCCGGAATGGAGCGATCGACATCTCCAGCGCCTCGTCCCGAACACCCACGCCGAAGTGATGCACCTCGTCCACCACGAGCAGGTCGAACTCCCGACCGATCCGCGGCATATGCCGATAGGCACTCTCGAACGTCGCCACCGTCACCGCTTCCAACCGGTGCTCGCCGTCGCCGAGGCACCCGACGGCGCCCTGGTACACCGCACGGATCTCTGCCACCCACTGCTCGAGGAGCACGCGCGTCGGTACCAGGCACAACGCCCGCGCCCCGGTCGACGCCAGGATCGATAGGGCCACCCGCGTCTTCCCGCTGCCCGTCGGCAGCACCACCAGGCCTCGCCTCTGCGCGAGGTCCCAGGACAGCGCGGCAGCCTGTTGATAAGGCCGCAGCTCGATCGGCCGCCAATGGCCGGGGACTGGCGAAGCCGGCGGACGCACCTCGTCGCGCAGCGGCAGCGCTTGCGACGAGAGCGCCGCGACGACCTCCGGGTAACGCCAGGCCGGCGCTCGGAACAGCGCCACCCGCTCGTCCCACAGCAAACCCGGCACGAAATCCAGCGGCCAATCCGGTGTTTCCGCGAGCACCAACGTGCCGTGGTCGAAGAGCAAACGCATCAGCGGCACGTCGGCCGCCGCGCGAGCCAGTTGCTTCAACGCGAAGAGTTTTTACAGGCGCGCTTTCCCCAGCCGAAGAGCCACAGCAGCGGCACGGCCAAGAGCAACGTGGCAACGCCGCGTATCAACAGATTCCCGTCCGGCAGCAGCCACCGAAACAGCGCGTTGAAGATCAAGATCGCAAGCGTGAGGCACCACACACCCAGCCTCGCGACGAGCTCCACCCGCGACCCGCGCCCGTCTCCGAAGAAACAGCATCGCAGAACCTCGGAGGTGGTGGGTGCGCTCATTCTGGCTCCGGGCTGTGAGTGCGATTGTACACGATCGGCCGTGCGCGTCAGTTTCTCACTTTGCGCTTGACAGAGATTTGAGCCTGCATTCG
>JALYWZ010000669.1 GCA_030852505.1 Myxococcota bacterium
GAGCGGGCGTGGGCGCGGGCGGTGACGAGCTCGCCGTGTCCGGAGCCGGCGGTACGCTGCGCCCCGGTCAGACGGGCGGGCTCGGGCTGAGTGGCATCGGTGCCCAGGGCAAGTCCGAGGGGACGACTGGCACGGGCACTGCCGCGAAGGTCGCGGGGCCGAAGGGCAACGCCAACCCCACGCTCGAAGCGCAACGCGGCGGCAAGGTCGGTAACGCCAACTCGGTGGTTCAGCGCATGCGCGGAGCGTTCCGCGCCTGTTATCAGAAGGGCCTCAACGAAAATCCGGATTCGCAGGGCACTATCCGCCTTACGATCCAGATCGGCCCAGGCGGCGAGGTCTCCGGTGTCACGGCGGTGCCGCAGGGCACTCTGTCGCCGAGCGTGATCGCCTGCGTGAAATCCCGCGCGGCGGCGGCTCAGTTCGATCCGCCGGAGGGCGGAAGCGCCGCGCTGGTCGTGCCCGTCACGTTCGTCAAACAATGAGCGCGGCGTTCAGCGGTACTGAAATCGGTACGAACCATGGGTTGTTCAGCAAGCTCCAGGCAGCGAAATAGCTCGCTTCTATGCGGGGGGATGCCCCCGGAGGCTGGCTGGCGCGACCGGTCGAGGGGAGGGTCCTCGACCAGAAACGAGCCGCTAAGTGGGGCGAACGATTGTTACTTCTGGCAGGGGGCACTATTCTCGCCCGAGGCGAAGAGGTCACATGGGTTCCATTCTTAAGTCCAAGAGCCTGGTCACCCTGTGCGGGCTGACTGCCGTAGTCGGGGTTGCTGCGGCGCAAACTGCGGATCCGCCTCCTGCCCCGCCGACGCCCTCCGCCGATTCGCGGGAAGTGGTGGGCACTCCGCAGCAGCTCTTGGCCGAGGCCAAGTCCTTTGCGCCGGCGATGGACCGCACCGCCAGCGTCGTCCGCCGCCAGCTCGCCGAGGCTCGCGAGAACCGCGACGTGGTTCGCGTGCTCTGCCTGAACGACAAGCTCAACCAGATCGACCTCGCGATCCGCACCGCCAACGACCGCATCGAAGCGCTGAATGCCGCAGTGACCGAGAACGACGCCGTGCGCGCCAAGCACGAATACACCGTCGCTCAGGTGCTGAAGGAGCGAGTCACGACTCTCGGGGGAGAGGCGAACGCTTGCATCGGCGAACAATCCGGCTTCGTCGATGAGTCCAAGGTGAAGGTGGACATCGATCCCAACGTCGCGGACACCGATCCGTCCGAGCCGACGGACCCGCCGATCATCATCGAGCCCCCGGTGTTGACGAGCCCTACGCTCTGAGGCCCATCCCACGATCGTTTGAAAGCATGGGATCGGAATCGGGCTGCGCATGAAGCTAGCGTCTACACTGGTGGCAATTGTGGTCATGGGTCTGGCCCGCGCCGCCGCGGCTCAATCCAGCCCCACTCAGCAGCCGTGGCTGAGTGACCGGCGCTTCGGTGAGGGCATGGGCCTTCGCGTCGGCAACCTGGAGCTGCATCCCGGCGTCGCGGCCGAGCTCGGCTACGACAGCAACTATTTCCAGCGCTCCGGCGACGGGAACGAGCCGACGATTGCGGCGTACCGGTTGCGGCTCACGCCGTCGATCAGTCTGAGTACGCTCGGCCCCAGGCGCCTCGGTCTCAATCCGGGCCCGCCCCCGGCGTTCACGTTCCGCGCTTCGGCGTACGCGAGCTACAACGAGCTGTTCGCTGCGGACTCGGACTACTCCGAGGAGGTCTCGGATCAGCGCCACGTGGATTTGGGCGTGAGCTTGAACGCGGTCGTCGCCCCGCAACGCCCGTTCAGCCTGGATTTGATCGGCGAGTATCAGCGCGTGGGCGAGGCCTCGAACGAGCCCGACACGCAGTTCGCGTTCGACCGCGGCACGGCGCGCGGTGGCGCGGGGCTCACCTGGCGTCCCGGCGGCGGCCTGTTCGAGTGGCGAGTGGGCTACGACCTCGTCTACAACTACTTCGAGGAAGAAAACTACGAGCTGCTCGAGAACGTGCAGCAGAGCGTGAACACGCGCGGGCGCTGGCGCTTTCTGCCGCGCACGGCGCTGGCTTACGACGGCTCGTACACGTTCGTCCGCTACCTCTTGGACGATCCGCTACTGCCGCAGAACGGCGACATCCTGCGCTCGCGGATCGGCCTGACGGGCCTGATCACGAATCGCCTCGCCTTCATCGGCATGGTGGGCTGGCTCGCCACCTTCTACAACGGCGTGCCGGAGAACGCGGACACGCCGATCGGCCAGGCCGAGCTCAAGTACTTCATCATGGCGTCGCCGAGCATGGATCCCACGGCAGCGACCCTCGGCCTGTCGGCGATCGCCGTCGGCTACAACCGCGACGTCGCCAACAGCTACCTCGCCGCGTTCTACGTGCGCGACCGAATCTATGCGAACTTCTCGTACTTTTTCGGGGGCGTCGTGCTCACCTCGCTCGAGGGCGGCTACTCGTTCATCCGAAACCCCGAAGACGTCGAGTTTCGGGAGAACAAGCAGCAGCGCTTCGATGCGCGGCTGTTCGCGGAGTACCGCCTGAGCGACATCGTCGGTCTGAACGCCACCGTGCGTTACGACTCGAGCTCGGGTGATCCGATCCGGGCGCTCGGCGGCGAGACCGTCGAAGACATCGATTTCCAGCGCTGGCAAGCCTATGCCGGCGCGCGCGTATTCTGGTGAGCGTGCGTCGTCGACAAATTCTGGCCTTCGCCGTCGCGGCGAGCGCCGCCGCCGCGTGCCGTGGAGCACCGGTCAAGAATCGGGTCGATCTGCCCGAGGCCAGCGAGCGCAGTGTGCTCGGCCCGGGCGACATCTTTCTGCTCGAAATCGTCGGCGAGAAGGACCTGCCGAAAGAGTACCAGGTGGCGGCCGACGGCACGGTCGACGTGCCGTACATCCACAACGTGAAGGTGCTCGGGCTCGAGGCACAAGAGGTCGCGCAGCTCGTCCGACGGCTGCTGATCGAGCAGAAGTTCCTCGCCGACCCGAGCGTGATCGTCCAGGTGAAGGAGTTTCACAGCCGGCGCGTCACCGTGCTCGGACAGGTCGCGAAGCCCGGGAGCTACGCCTATACGCCGGGGTTGAGCCTGATCCAGGCGATTTCGCTGGCGGGCGGCCTGACGGCGATCGCGGACGCGGACCGCGTGAACATCACCCGCAAGGGTAAAGACAAGCGACACACCGCCGTGGTCAGCGTGGACTCGATCACGGAGGGCGCTTCTCCGGACATCCCGCTCCAGGCCGGCGACGCGATCTTCGTGCACGAACGGCTGTTCTGAGCCTGCGTAGCGCGAGGTCAGGGCGAATAGCGTAGCTCGAGGGCGCAGCGGAGCTCGGGTGACGTCGGCCCGTAGAAGGAGCGGGTCACGCCCGGTGCGCTCTCCCGCGAGAGCGGCAGCCCGGAGCCGCCGAAGGCCGAGAGACGTAGAGAGGCCTCGGGCAACCACGCGGCGGACACCAGCCACTCCGCCGGCAGCGAGCGCAGCTCGAGGCCGAGCTCCCGAGCGCGGGCGCTCTCGGAGTCGATCAGGCTCGGCAGAGCGAAGGCCTCGAGCGAAAAAACAAAGCTCGGCGAGGGGCGGAGCGCGGCAGCGAGCGCCGCGTAGAGCTGTGAGCCGCTGCGGAGCGTGCCGAGGCTCTGGGCGCTTCGCAACCGGGCCGCGAGCTCGGCGCCCAGGAGCAGCGG